>NZ_LVCU01000387.1:0-32338 GCF_001647185.1 Rhodococcus sp. EPR-147 | reverse complement strand
GGTGGTCGTCACCCGGCACAACGTTTCTCAGCTCGACGACTTCAAGGCCTTGGCCGACAAATACGCTGCAACACTGCGCATCACGCGGCTTCGGCCGTCGGGACGTGGCGCGGATGTCTGGGACGATCTGCATCCGACGGCGGGGCAGCAGCGAGAGCTCTACAACTGGCTCGTCGCGAACGGTGAGGGAGTGTTGACCGGTGATTCGTTCTTCCACCTGTCGGCGTTCGGTGATGCTCTGCCCGGACTCAACCTGTGCGGTGCCGGGCGTGTGGTGTGTCTGATCGACCCGATCGGCGACGTGTACGCATGCCCGTTCGCCATCCACGAGAACTTCCTCGCCGGCAACATCGTGCGAGACGCCAAAGCCGGCATGGGCGGGTTCCAAACCGTCTGGCAGACTTCGGAATTGTTCCAGGAGTTGAGGTCTCCGCAGACCTCGGGTGCGTGCACCAAGTGTGCTCATTTCGATGCGTGCCGCGGTGGCTGCATGGCGGCGAAATTCTTCACGGGCCTGCCCATGGACGGTCCTGATCCCGAATGCGTCATCGGTAACGGCGAAATGGCGTTGGCGGCGGCGGGGGAGATCCCCAAGTCCAGCGTCGATCATTCCCGTACCGGGCAGCGCAAGACCCCACGAAAGTCGGTGCCGCTGACGCTGATGATGCGTCCCCCGGCGAAGATCTGCGACGAGAACCCGCTCGCAGGAATGGAACAGGAACACTGATGGCCAAGAGTGCGTGGTTCGAGACCGTTGCCGAAGCGCAGCGACGAGCGAAGAAACGTCTACCGAAGTCCGTGTACGCCGCACTCGTGGCGGGGTCCGAACGCGGGTTGACGATCGACGACAACATGGCAGCATTCGGCGAACTGGGGTTCGCCCCGCACGTTGCCGGTCTGTCCGACAAGCGGGACTTGTCGACGACGGTGATGGGGCAACCCCTGTCGTTCCCGGTGATGATCTCCCCGACGGGTGTCCAGGCGGTGCATCCCGACGGTGAGGTCGCCGTCGCGAGAGCTGCTGCAGCGCGGGGCATTGCGATCGGATTGTCCTCGTTCGCCAGCAAGTCCGTCGAGGAGGTCGCTGCGGCGAATCCGCAGACGTTCTTCCAGATGTACTGGGTGGGCTCGCGCGAGATCCTGCTGCAGCGGATGGAGCGGGCACGCGCCGCGGGAGCCGTCGGATTGATCATGACCCTGGACTGGTCGTTCTCCAACGGCCGCGATTGGGGCAGCCCGTCGATTCCGGAGAAGATGGACCTCAAGGCAATGGTGCAATTCGCTCCCGAGGGCATCATGCGACCGAAGTGGTTGTGGGAGTTCGCCAAGACCGGCAAGATTCCCGACCTGACGACGCCGAATCTGACGCCACCCACCGGTGGTCCTGCGCCGACGTTCTTCGGAGCGTACGGCGAATGGATGGGCACCCCGTTGCCGACGTGGGAGGACGTGGCGTGGCTGCGTGAGCAATGGGGTGGGCCGTTCATGCTAAAGGGAGTGATGCGGGTCGACGACGCCAAACGAGCCGTCGACGCGGGCGTGACCGCTATTTCCGTCTCCAATCACGGCGGCAACAATCTCGACGGCACCCCGGCTCCGATCCGGGCGTTGCCTGCGATCGCCGAAGCCGTGGGCGATCAGATCGAGATCACCCTCGACGGCGGAATCCGACGGGGCAGCGACGTGGTGAAAGCACTCGCACTCGGTGCGCGTGCGGTGCTCATCGGCCGGGCGTACCTGTGGGGTCTGTCGGCCGGCGGTCAGGCAGGCGTGGAGAACGTCCTCGACATTCTGCGCGGCGGAGTCGATTCCGCCGTCCTCGGGCTCGGACACACCTCGGTACACGATCTCTCGCCGTCGGATGTGGTGATGCCGCCCGGGTTCGACCGGAAGCTCGGCGTCTGAGCACCAGCGTGTGGTTCGAGACCGTTGCCGAAGCGCAGCGGCGAGCACGGAAGCGCCTCCCGACGTCGGTGTACTCGGCGCTGGTAGCAGGTTCCGAACGTGGTCTGACCGCGGCGGACAACACCGCCGCGTTCGCCCAACTCGGGTTCGCCCCACACGTGGCAGGATTGTCGGACACCCGAGAGTTGTCGACGACACTGATGGGGCAACCGCTGGCGTTCCCGGCGATGATCTCCCCGACGGGTGTGCAGGCGTTACACCCGGACGGTGAGGTCGCCGTCGCCAGAGCTGCTGCGGCGCGGGGGATTTCGATGGGGTTGTCGTTGTTCGCGAGCAAACCGATCGAAGAGGTCGTGGCCGCGAACCCGCAGACGTTCTTTCAGCTGCACTGGGCCGGTTCACGAGAGTTGTTGCAGCACATGCTTCAGCGTGCACGTGATGCAGGCGCGGTCGGGCTGATTCTGACAATGGACTGGTCGTTCTCGGAGGGCCGTGACTGGGGTAGCCCGGTGATTCCCGAACGCCTCGATCCGAGGGCGATGATCCGGTTCGCGCCGCAAGCGCTGTGTCGGCCACGGTGGCTGACGCAGTGGGCGCGGTCGGGCGTATTCCCTGATCTGACTGCTCCGAACCTCGCGCCGCCCGGTGGGCGTGCGCCGACGTTCTTCGCTGCGTATCGAGAGTGGAAGGCGACCCCGCTGCCCACGTGGGATGACATCGCGTGGTTGCGTGAGCAGTGGGACGGGCCGTTCATGCTCAAGGGCATCTCGCGAGTCGACGACGCACTGCGGGCCGTGGACGCAGGCGTGACCGCGGTTTCGGTGTCCAATCACGGCGGTAACAATCTCGACGGTTCCCCGGCGTCGATCCGGGTGCTGCCGTCCATCGCCGAGGCGGTGGGCGATCAGGTCGAGATCACCCTCGACGGTGGTGTGCGTCGGGGAAGTGACGTGGCGAAGGCACTCGCGCTCGGTGCGCGGGCAGTGCTGATCGGACGCGCATACCTGTGGGGTCTAGCGGCTGATGGTCAGGCCGGCGTGGAGAACGTGCTCGACATCCTGCGCGGCGGCCTGGACTCCGCGGTCCTCGGTCTCGGCCACGCGTCGGTCCACGAACTGTCACCGTCGGATGTCCTCGTGCCGCCTGACTTCACGCCGTCGAATCAGCTCCCCGGTCTGGGATAACCGACGCCGATCGGAGTCCGGGATCCAGAACCGAGGAGCCGATTCGACGCGGCCGGCCGCCATGGAAAGGCGAATCGACAGTCACCATTCGGACAGGTGAGTGTGGCCGTCCTGTAGTGCGCGAGCGAACAGGGCGGCCTTCGTCGGCGCGTTGCGTCCCACCGCCGCGTATTTCTGCCGGATGCGGGTGATGTGGGTGTTGATCGTGCCCACCGCGATGTAGACGCACCGAGCTGCGACCGTTTTCGAGTCGGAGGCGAACCAGGCGAGCATGACCTCGATCTCGCGGGCGCTCAACGCAGGCTTGCGGTGGCGAGCTTCGAGCGGTGTCGGGACTGCACCGGGTCCCCGCTGTGCCGGCCTCCGGAACGGGTGATGCACTGCCGATGCCAGCGTTTGTTCGAGCACGAGAATTTCCCCCCTGGAGTGTCCACTTGCCCCGACCACACCGTCCATCGTCGACTGGACTTCGTCGCAGATCCAGCTGAACGGGCATGTCCGTACAAGGTCAATACGGACGTCCACGGACTCCGTACGAGCGTCATTCAAACGCATCAATTTGCTGTTCGTGCAGCTCAGCGTGACGCGCGAGTGCCTCTATCGAGGTTTTCCCGGTTCTATAGTTCTCGCTCATGACCATCGACCGTCCGGATCCTTCGTCGATCACGGACCGCACGGAATTCGCGGCAGCATTGCGTGCGATCCGGACCGAGGCGGGTGCCACGGTCCGGGAGATCGTCGAGCGTTCCGGTGGCTTGCACGGCACCATCAGTGGCTGGTTCTCCGGACATCACGTCCCGACCAAAGCCAGCGCCGAGATGTTCGCCGCCGTACTGATCGCATGCGGCGTAGCCGACGAGGACGAGCGCGCCCTGTGGTGGGACGCGGTGTCGAGGGTGCGGTCGATCCCGGGCAGGCGGACCGTCGATCCGGTGAAGGGCGACCCTCCGTACAAGGGTCTCGAGGCGTTCGAGCCGGCCGATGCGGAGTGGTTCTTCGGCCGTGACGACGTGATCGAGCGTCTGAGCACGCGCGTCCGGGAAGCCCTCGGCTCCGGTGGAGGCATCGTCTTCGTCGTCGGTGCTTCGGGCTCCGGCAAGTCCTCGCTCCTGCGTGCCGGGCTGGCATCGAGATTCCCCGGTTCGAAAGTCCATTCCGGCGTCGGCGATATTCGTGCCTTCCCCGAGCGAGCCGAATCCTTTGCGCCGGGATCGGTTCTCGTCCTCGATCAGGCCGAGGAGTTGTGGACACTGGCGACACCGATCGAGCGCGAGAACTTTCTGCGTGCGGCAGCGGCGTTGCCGAGCGCGGGGTCGGTTCTCGTGGTCGGACTGCGGGCCGATTTCTACCAGAACGCCGTGTCCGAGGACGCGCTGCTTGCCGGCCTGTCCGACAACCCGGTGGTTGTCGGGCGTCTCACCGAGTCACAACTGCGGGAGGTCATCGTGTCGCCTGCCGCGAAGGCGGGTCTCTCCGTCGAGGCCGCCCTCGTGCAGGTCTTGGTCGGCGAATTGGGTCCACGCGGATCGCAGTTCGCCCACGACTCCGGCGCTTTGCCACTGCTGTCCCATGCCCTGCTCACCACGTGGCAGGTGTCGAGCGGCAGAACGTTGACTGTCTCGGACTATCTCGCAACCGGCGGGATCGGCGGTGCCGTGGGGCAGAGCGCCGAAGAAGTGTTCTCGGCCTTGACCGCCGAACAGCAGCGCGAGACACGGCGCATCTTCATGCGGTTGATCAATCTCGACGACGAGGTCGTCACTCGTCGCCGAGTCGATCGTGTGGAGCTGTTCAACGGAGACGAGAACGCGGACGCGGTCACCGACGTCGACATCGTCGTCGAACGGTTTGCCGCACGCAGACTGCTGACTGTCGGAGAAGAGACCGTCCAGATCACCCACGAGGCGTTGCTGACGGCGTGGCAGCGGCTGCGCGAGTGGCTCGACGACGATCGTCAGTGGCTCGTCGAGCACCGTCGACTCACCCAGGCCGCAGAACTGTGGGAGAACAACGATCGCGACGACGGTTCGTTGCTGCCGGAATCGAGGTTGGCGCTGGTGCAGGAATCTCTCGGTCCGGTACGTCGGCGAGATCTCAACTCGGTCGAGAGACGGTATCTCGACGCGAGTGCGAACCGAATCGAGCAACAGAACCGCAGCGACCGACGTCGGCGACGCACCCTCGAAACGCTCGTCACTGCACTCGCGCTTCTGACCGTACTGGCTGTGACACTGGCAGTGACCGCGTTCGTTGCTCGGTCGGACGCGAACAACCGACGGGTCGAGGCCGAGCGCGCGGAGGCAGAGGCTGTCTCACGTCAGATCGCCGGTGTCGCACAGCAATTGAGGAGTCAAGATCCCGGGCTGGCGGCATATTTCGCGTTGGCGTCGTACGAGGTGGACCGCACGACGGAGGCGCGGTCGTCGCTACTCGATTCATCTGCGATCCACACTCCTGTGCGGCTGCTCGGAGTGGAGGGTCAGGCGGTGACCGCGGTCGACCCGCGCGGAAACATCGTGGCGACAGCCGGTTCCGACGGACACGTGCGGATGTGGTCGCTCGCAGACGGGCACGCGAAGCTCGGTGAAATCGTCTCGCGTGACCCACCGGTGCTGGCGTTCCATCCGCAGGGTGGAATGCTCGCTGCGGGAGGGTTCCGCGGCGTCGAACTGTGGGATGTCGTAGACCCGGCGGTACCGATAATGTTGTCGCGCACAGACACAACCGGCGTTCGTAGCCTGTCGTTCTCTCCTGACGGTCGGTTACTGCTCGTCGGCACCCAGGACGAGTCGTTGCCTCTTCTCGATGTCTCCGAGCCGGCCCGGCCCCGCATGCTGGGTGAGATTGCTCAACCTGGTTCGCCGACAGCGACCGAGTTCAGTCCTGACGGCCGCTTCCTCGTGACGGTCGGTGCCGGGCGCGCGATGCGGGTGTGGGACGCGCAACGACTTCCCGGTTCGACTGCACCACAGACTGTTCCACTGCTCGGGCTTTCCTCGGACGGCTCCACCTATACCGCACAGCAGCTGGCCTTTTCTCCTGACGGAGCGACGTTGATCGCGGGGACCACCGGGCAGGAGGTTCTGCGGTGGGCCGTCGATGCAGCCGGCCGGCTCACCCCATTGCCTCCATTGACCGGCTTCACCAGCTACGTCAACGATGTGGCGTTCAGCAGCGACGGGACTCGGATTGCTGCGGCGAGTTCGGACAATTCCTCGCGAGTGTGGGACGCGGCCTCGGGCACGCTGAATCTGACGCTTCCCGGTCCGATCCAGGTGAGTTCGCTGGCATTTTCACCCGATGGCTTGTCGATCGTGACTGCGAGTGGTGATGGCGTCACCCGAATCTGGCCGATTCTCGGACCGGCGCTACCCGATGCCGGTGACACCGTCTGGCAGACCCCCACCGACGAGTCCGGTACCCGATTGCTCGCAGGTGCCGGTCGCCGTGCTCCCGGCTCGATCCTCTGGGACGTCTCCGATGTGGAGCATCCGGTGGCGTCGCCGCCGTTGGTGATCGAGGACGGCGTCGAGCAGACCGGTGCGGTGGCCCTCACGGCCGACGGCACCCTGGCTGCTGTCGGCACGACCACAGGGGGGTTCCGACTCTGGGACACCAGCGATCTCGCCGATCCGGTCGCCCTCGGTGGCATTCGGCAGGCAGCCGCCAGTTTGACTGCGGCGATGGCGTTCGACCGGTCGGGAACCCTGCTTGTTGTGGCCGGCCAGAGCTCGAACGACGTGTCGCTGTGGTCGTTGACGGATCCTTCTGCTCCGCGCGCGTTGTCCACCCTGGACGCGGGAAACTATCCGGCGGGACTGGCGCTGTCTCCGGACGGGAAAGTACTTGCCATCGCCAGTGTCGGTGGCGTGGTCGAGCTGTGGGACATCGGCGATCCTACCGATCCGGACCGAACGGGCACACTCGGAGATTTCGGGAGTGCCGTCCAGGCCGTGGTCATCTCACCGGACGGGCGGACTCTGGCCGCGGGAAGTGCGGATCGCTCGATTCGACTGTGGGACATAGAGAATTCATCCGCACCACAGCATCGGAGTCGCATCGTGGGGCCGTCCAGTCCGATCTACTCGCTCAGATTCGATCGGTCCGGCACCCGCTTGGCCGCGGGTGACGGGGGATCGACGCTCTGGGTGTGGACTGTGGCGAACCGTTCCGCACTGGAGCAGTACGCAGCCCTCACCGCGTACGGCCAGCGTGTCTACGATGCGGTCTTCGTCGGCGACGGTGGGGTGCTGTACGGCGGTGGTACTGCCCGCGACCTCCGCATGTGGCGGACCGAGCCGGACGAGGTCCGCAGTCGCCTGTGCGAATCCGGGGGCTCGGTTGTCACCGAAGCCGAATGGGCCCGCTATCTGCCCGGGGTGCCGTATCGGCAGTTGTGCGAGACCTGATCGACCGCGGAGCCAGGGCTAAGGATCAGGGATCGGTCGGCTGAAACCCTCCAGCATCCCGGTGTAGCGCTTGGGCGGCGGAGCGGCGAATTCGCCCCTCTTTCCGGTACCCAGTCCCAGCGAGATCAGTGACTGCACGAACAGTGTTCCCGCAGCGACGCCGTCGACCACCGGTACGCCGATCTCGGCCGAAATGTGTTGGCACAGATCGGCCATCCCCGCACATCCGAGGACCACGGCATCGCTACCGTCCGTCTCCACGGCGATGCGGCACGCCTCGGTGACGATCTTGCGGGCGTCGGGGTCCGTCTCGAGATCGAGGACCGGCAGGTCGCACGCGTGGATACCGAGGCAGTGGCGTCCGAAGCCGTAGTGGTTCGCCAAATCCTGGGCACGCCCGACGGTGCGTCCGAGTGTGGTGACGACGCTGAATCCTCGGCCCAGGAAGCTCGCGGCGTGCATGGCCGCCTCGGCGATACCGATGACCGGCCCGGCCGCGAGCTCGCGAGCCGCGTCCATGCCGGGATCGCCGAAGCAGGCGATGACGTAGCCGTCGACCCCTGCGGCCTCGCCGCTGGCGATCTCGGCGAGAATTCCTGGGACGCTGAGGGCTTCGTCGACATGGCTCTCGATCGAGACGGGCCCCATCGAGGGGCTGACCGCGTCGACGACCGTGCCCGGGCCGACCACGGCCCGGGCACAGTCACCGATCGTTGCGGTCATCGAACTGGTGGTGTTCGGATTGATGACCTTGATGAGCACGGAAGAGATCCTATGCTTTCGCTGGAACGTCGAAGTTGGTGACAGCCAGCTTGGTTCGCGTCGCAAGGAAGTAGTACGAGGCGAATCCGATGCCGCAGCCGATGAACCAGCTGTACTTCGACGCCGTGGACATACCGGCGATCTCCAGGCCGTCGACGGCTCCGTTGAACAGCACGGTGAACATCGCCACCGCTGCGCCCGCGACGGTCGCGTACACCGCCGCCGGGTTGTAGCCCTTCGAGTACCAGTACAGGCCGGTCTTGGACATCGAGAAGAGTTCGTCGACCGCCACGTGCTGCTTACGGATCAGGTAGTAGTCGGCGATCAGGATTCCGAACAGAGGCCCGATGAACGCGCCGAGGGTCTCGAGCGTCAGGTGGATGACCTCGGGATTGTTGTACAGGTTCCACGGGGTGATCAATACCGAACCGACTGCGGCGATCATGCCACCGGCGCGCCAGCTGATGCGTTGCGGGCTGACGTTGGAGAAGTCGAACGCCGGAGCGATGAAGTTGGCGACGATGTTGATGCCGACCGTCGCAATGGCGAAGGTGAGGGCACCGAGGACGATGGCGAAGGTGCTGTCGATACGGGCGACCGTCTCGACAGGGTCGGTGATCAGCTCGCCGAACACCGGCAGAGTCAGCGAGGCGGTGACGACAACGAGGATGGAGAACACCAGGAAGTTGACCGGCAGACCGAGGAAGTTGCCCTTCTTGACGGCAGCGTAGGACTTTCCGTATCGAGAGAAGTCACCGAAGTTGAGCATCGGGCCGGAGAAGTACGAGACGACGAGCGCAATGGCTCCCAGCATGACGGGAACGGCGCTGAAGCCGGTGTACTCGACATCGCCGAGGGTGAGATCGATTGCGCCCCAGCCGGCTTTCCAGATCAGGTAGCCGCACAGCATGAACATGACGACGTAGACGGCAGGGCCGCAGAAGTCGATGAACTTGCGGATCGACTCCATCCCGCGCCAGAACACCGCAGCCTGGACAACCCAGAGGAACAGGAAGCTCGCCCAACCGAGCAGCGACAGTCCGGCGAAACCGTAGTCCGCGGTGACGGCGTACGGAGCCAGAGACGGGAACAGCTTGATCAGCACGATGTCGAGGGCAGCCGATGCCAAGAATGTCTGGATGCCGTACCAGGCCACCGCGATCAGGCCACGGATGATCGCCGGGATGTTGGCACCGAGCACTCCGAACACGCTACGACAGATGACCGGATACGGAACCCCCGTCACCTGGCTCGGCTTGGCGACCAGATTGCAGAAGAAGTAGACGATCGTGATGCCGACGAGCAACGCGATCAGCACCTGCCAACTGGCCAGCCCGAGCGCGAACAGGCTGCCCGCCGTCACGTAACCGCCGACCGAGTGCACGTCCGACATCCAGAAGGCGAAGAGGTTGTACGAAGTCCACGTCTGCTTCTTCAGCGGAGCGAGATCCTCGTTGGTCAGCCGTGGGTCATAGGTGTCCTTGATCAGTCCACCACCGACGGGGTGGCCCGCGGCTTCCACGAGATCTCCCGTTTGAGCGGGACCGTGCGCTGTATCTGTCATCGATGCTCCTGACGGCATGGCGTATGAGACGAACGAAGGAGGTGAACGAGCGAATGAGGAAAAGTTAGCGGCGAAGTGTTGCGCACTCGTGACGAGAGCGATATATCTTTTCCGGTCGTTCCTGCCGGCTCCACTCCCGTATCTTTTCCGGTCGTTCCCGCAGTCTCTATTCCGACGACGGATCGGCGAACAATCCGTGATCGTTCGACAGCGTCGAAATGACCGAATTGAGACGCGTGTGGTGATGCTGCGCGGCGCGCAGCAAGCCCGCGGAATCGCCGGCCAGAAATGCCGCGAGCATTTCGGCGTGATCGCTGTGCAGCGACGCCCTGTCCGACCCGGCGACATGCACCATGGGTTGCACGGGTTCGGTGATGTTCCAGGCGGATTCGAGCATGTGCAGCAATCGTTGCATGCGGGACGGACGGGTCAGGGACAGGTGGAACTCACGCGAGAGGCGGTGGTATTCTCGCGAGTCGTCCTGGGCCAGCGAGGCCTCGAGTTGACGATTGATCTCGACGATATGGGCCCGGTCGGCCTCGGTGGCGAGCCCGACTGCGGACGGTAGTGCAGCCGTCTCCAATACCTCTCGAACAATGTACATTTCGCGAAGTTCGGCTGCGGTCAACTGCGCAACCGTGTAGCCCAGATTCGGTCGATGATCGACCAGTCCCTCGCCGATGAGTGTCTTGAGGGATTCGCGCACCGGAATTCTGCTCACCCCGAAGAGTTCCGCTACTTCATTGAGTGGAATCGGCGTATTCGGCGGCGCATCGCCGGCCAGAATGACTCGGCGTAACTCTTGCAGAATTGTCGGTTGCGGGCCGCCGGGTGCCGATATCGACAATTGCGAGAGCAATACGGATCGGCGACGGGGTGGCACGAATCGAAGATTATCGTCGCAGTGTTTCGGCGGCGTGACGTCCTCGTTCCATCCGATAGCATCTGCACTCATGGCCACGGACCCCCTCGGTACGCAGTACTGGCCGGACCTGGACGGGTCTCGCACCCTGGTGGTGCCGGTCGGCTCGATCGAGCAGCACGGTCCGCACCTCCCGCTCGATACCGACACTCGTATCGCAACCGCCGTGGCGCACACCATCGAGGATGCTCTCGTGGCCCCCGCGATCGCGTACGGAGCCAGTGGCGAGCACGAGGGATTTCCTGGCACCGTCTCGATCGGGGCCGTAGCGCTCGAATCGGTTCTGGTGGAGTACGGACGTTCTGCATGCCGCTGGGCCGAGCGAGTGGTGTTCGTCAACGGACACGGAGGCAACGGCCCCACCGTGCGCTCTGCCGTACTGCTGCTGCGCTACGAGGGCCGCGACGTCGTGTGGTTTCCGTGCGCGATACCGGGAGCGGATGCTCACGCCGGGCGCACCGAAACGTCGTTGCTGCTGCACCTTTCGCCCGAGGTGGTGAACATGAGCAAGGCCGAGGTGGGCAATGTCGCCGACATCGCCGACCTGTTGCCTGCGCTTCGCGTCGACGGCATGGCACCGATCACTGCGAACGGGGTGCTCGGTGATCCCACCGGGGCCGATCCGGAGGAGGGGCGTCGGATGTTCGAGCAGCTCTGCACCCGCGCCGGCGACGCTGTGCAGAGATGGAGTCCCTCCGAGCACGGAGTGATCACATGAACGAGCTCGATGGAATGCCTGCTGAGGGGCCGTCCGACGATTCCGGAAAAACGGGGCATGGGTATGTTCCGTCCGATTTCACGGGTGGCCGACACTTCGGCGTCTCGTCCGCTTACGATCTCCTGATGGGTGAAGGTCGGTTGCCTGACGGCTTCGGGGTGCGAGTCGATCCACGCGTACGCACATTCTCCGAAGGACGAGTCCTGATCGGTGGTTCACCGACACGCATGCTCAAGCTCGCACCGACGGCAGCGGCGATGATCGGTGACGGTTTCATCGAAGTGACCGACTCGCAGTCCGCTCTCGTCGCTCGCAAACTGCTCGACTCGGGTGTCGGGAACCCGCGCCCGATGTCGATTCCGTCGCCGAGCGACGTCACCGTGGTCGTACCGCTCAAGAACAACGAGGCCGGGTTGGAGCGCTTGATCGCAGCACTCCACGGTCTGCACGTCATCATCGTCGACGACGGGTCGGACGTTCCGGTCGCAGTGCCGCGGGTCTCGTGGAGTGTGGGCAGCGTGACGGTGCTCCGACACGAGCACTCGCGCGGACCCGCTGCGGCGCGAAACACGGGATTGCGATGTGCAACAACTGATTTCGTGGCTTTCCTGGACTCGGACGTGGTTCCGCGCAAGGGATGGCTCGAGGTGATGCTGGGGCACTTCTCGGATCCGGCCGTGGCGCTGGTGGCACCCCGAATCGTCGCGCTGGAGCCCGAGGGCAGCGCCCTGGCCAGGTACGAACACGCGCGCTCGTCCCTCGACCTCGGTCGCAGGGAAGCAGCGGTACGCGCAGGCAGCTCGGTCTCCTACGTGCCCAGTGCGGCAATGCTGATTCGTCGGTCGGTGGCGATGGACTGCGAGGGATTCGACGAGTCGATGCACGTGGCCGAGGACGTGGACCTGTGCTGGCGGCTGCAGGAGGCGGGTTGGCGACTGCGCTACGAACCGGTCGCTCACGTCGCGCACGAGCATCGCGTCACCTTCGTCGAGTGGTTCGCACGTAAGCTGTTCTACGGGACCGGTGCCACACCGTTGTCGGCACGTCATCCGGGAATGGTGCCGCCCATCGCGATGTCGCCGTGGACGTTGGTCGCGTGTCTGCTCGCCGCGAGTCTGACGAGGATCGGACTCGTCGGTGCCGCCGCCACACTCGGTGTCACGATCGTTCGCCTGCGCAGGATGTTCGTCGGTCTGGATCAGCCCACGCGAATCGCGGCCATTCTCGCTGCCGAGGGTTTCGTGGCGGGGTTGTGGCAGTTGGCGTCGGCCCTGTGTCGACACTATTGGCCGATCACCCTGCTCGCCGTGCTGCTGTCGAGTCGTATTCGTAGAATAGCGCTGGGATTGGCTGTTGTAGAGGCGTTTTCGGATTGGTACAAGCATCGGGAACTCGGCGGCCTCGACCCGGTTCGGTATGCGTTCTACAAACGTGCCGATGATGTTGCGTACGGCGCAGGCCTGTGGCGCGGTGCACTGTCCGCGCGCAGCATCGACGCGCTCAAGCCCCGCCTGGACGGCTGACGCGGTGCGAGCCGGGCCCGCCCCGCAGACGGTGTGATCGGAATCGAGCACGCGGACGTCATCGTCGTGGGAGGCGGCTCCTGTGGCTGCGTCGTTGCGTCGAGGCTCAGTGAGAATCCGGATCGGTCGGTGCTGTTGCTCGAAACCGGGCCTGCGTTCTCCGGCGTCGCCGATGTTCCGGCGGCTTTGCTCGACGCGTCGACGCTTCCCATCGGCCCGGGGAGCGAATGGGTGGGGACCTACACGGCCGAACTCGCGGCGGATGTGTCTCGGACGATCGCTCGAGGCCGGGTGCTGGGGGGCTCCGGCGCGGTGAACGGCGGATACTTCGTCCGCGCCACGCCGGGCGACTTCGACGCGTGGCCGCAGTCGGTGTGGTCCTTCGATCAGGTGTTGCCGTTCTACATCGGCTCCGAAACCGATCTCGATGTCGGGGCGACCGGTCAGTGGCACGGTTCCTGCGGACCGATGCCGGTCTCGCGCACTCCCGCGCAGGTCCGACATCCCGTGACGGCGGCATTCGTGCAGGCCGCTACGAACGCGGGCTTTCTGTTCCACGAGGATCTGAACGCTCCCGACGCGGCCGTGGGGGGAGTGGGCGTCGTGCCCTCGAATATCCGTGACGGGGTCCGCGTAAGTGCTGCTCTGGCATATCTGTTGCCGGTTGTCGGAAGGAAGAACCTTCGGGTACAGGGGAATACGACGGTCGCGTCGTTGATATTCAAGGGAAGCAAGGTGGTCGGGGTCGAGATCATCGCCGACGGTGTACGCAGTGTCGTCGAGTCCGACACCGTTGTCGTCTCGGCCGGCGCGGTGCAGACACCCGCCCTGCTGCTTCGATCCGGCATAGGACCGGCGGAAAGTTCTGCTGCGCTGGGTGTTTCGGTCATCGCCGACAGTCCGGGAGTCGGCCAGGGTTTCAGTGACCATCCCGAGGTTGCCGTTCCCGTCGTCACGACGAACGAATTCCCGACGGCATCTCGTGCTCTGGAAGCGGTGCTGCATTCGGGCGACGTGGAGATCAGGCCGTACACCGGGAGATTCGACCGACTCATTTCCGGGCTCCCCGCAGGTCCGCACGTGTTCGGTGTCGGCCTCATGCGCTCGACGGCACGAGGGAGCATCGCGCTGCGCAGTACGGATCCGTTCGAGGCTCCGGACGTGCGCTACCGCTATCTCGAATCGGAGGGTGATCGGCAGGCGGTGCGAGGTGGCGTCGCACTGGCGCGAGATCTGATCGCATCGCCGTCCATGGCGTGCGTCGAGGTCCCTGCGGTCGACGACCCTCTCGCGGCACTGGGCACGTCGTTGCACCTGTCCGGTAGCGCCAGGATGGGACCCGAGTCGGATCCGGGGTCGGTGCTCGACGATCACTGCCGCGTGCGCGGAGTGGACGGAGTCTTCGTGATCGATACTTCGGCGTTCCCGATGGTGCCGAGCCGCGGCCCGCACGCGACGGCGATCATGTTGGCCGAACGCGCCGCTGCGTTGATGGGAGAGGAGCCGGCGGAACGACCGGTGGCTGTTGCAGACCACGGTGAGGGTGTGTAGGCGTAGCGTTCGTGGTCTGGGGACCGTTCAGGTTCCCCGATAGATGGGTTACTGCCATGTCGGACAAATCGCCCCGCAACACGATGACCAAGAAATCCGGCAAATCGCTCAAGGACAAGCGCGCAGACAAGCGGGCCAAATCCAGTGGTGACACCAGCAACGACATCATCACCACGGCCGTCAAGAAGAAGTAGGCACTCGGGGTCGGCGCAACCGGCCACGGCCGCGCGCGTCGGCCACGGCTGTATCCTTGCGTGTGAGCTGGGTTACAACGATGTGGACAGGTCACGGAGGAAGCGTCGAATGGCAAGCCGATCGGACAGTGGTGGCAACCCCTGGGTCGCAGTGCGCCCCGGCGAGGACGTCGCTGTGCTCGCGCGCCAGATGTCCAGTGCCCATCAATCTTTCGTCGACGATGTTCGCACCCACGGTTCGGCCGTCCGGTCGGTCGTTCTCGATTCGTGGATGCGCAGCCGAACCAAGGGTGTCGACCCGGACGGTGGTAACGACACTCCAGCGCTGACCGGTGCGGACCTCGAGCGCTACCGCAACGGACACCCGATGGCCATCATCCGTCCGGTGATTCGAAAGCTTCTGGTCGAGGACGCGTCCGACACCGGTTTGCTCGTTGCGATTTCCGATGCCGAGGGACGCCTGCTGTGGGTCGAGGGTGATTCTGCGGCCAAGGACCGAGCACTCGCGATGGACTTCGCCGAGGGGGTCGATTGGAGCGAGGAGAGCAAAGGTACCAACGCCCCGGGCACTGCGCTCGCGGTCGATCACAGCGTGCAGATCTTCGCATCCGAGCACTTCTCGCGGTCGGTGCACGAGTGGAGCTGCTCGGCGGCACCGGTGCACCACCCCACCAGTGGTCACATCCTGGGAGCCATCGATATCACCGGTGGCCCGCGGGTAGCGGTGCCCGAGGTGCTCTCGTTGGTACGCGCAACGGTCGCCGCTGCTGAATCCGAGCTGCGCCTGCATCTGATGAACTCGCCGAAATCATTGGGCGACACAGCTCCCCGGCTCGAGGTCCTGGGATCGGGACGGCCGGGAGTGGTGCGCGGATCCGGTCGGATACCGCTCTCGCAGCGGCACGCCGAAATTCTGCTTCTGCTCGGTGAGCATCCCGAAGGCCTGAGCTCCGACCACCTCGCCGTTCTGCTCGACGAGCAGGAACTCGACTCGGTCACCATTCGCGCCGAGATGTCGAGGCTGCGCAAGGCCTTCGGTACTGCAGGCCTGGCATCGCGGCCCTACCGGCTGGTCGGCGAGTTGTCCTCCGACGTCGGCGATATCCGACGAGCCCTGGATCGAGGCGACGTCGACGCTGCTCTGCGCATCTACTCGGGCCCGGTGCTTCCCGGGTCGTCCGCGCCGGGAATCGAGGAGATCCGCGAGGAACTGCGGTCTCGGATGCAGGCCGCATTGCTCCGACTCGGAGATCCAGTGCTGCTGGCGCAGTGGACCTCGTCCATCCACGGCCGCACGGACGTCATCGCATGGGAGGCGTACCGGGCCACGCTCAGCCGCGACTCCGCGCTCTACGGGCAGGTCAGTGCGCGTATCGACCTACTCGACCGCGATCTCGGCATCTGAGGAACCGGTCGCTCCAGGCCGTCCTCGGAATCGGCAACGTAGTTGCAACGTTGCAAGCCCTAGTGTCCTGAATCACACACCGCATCAACTGTGAAGCACGTGTCGATCAGGAGGATTTTCAATGTCCGTCTACGCCCGTCCAGGTACCGCCGATTCCGTCATGTCGTTCCAGTCGCGCTACGACAACTGGATCGGCGGCGAGTGGGTACCGCCGGTCAAGGGCCAGTACTTCGAGAACCCGACTCCCGTCACCGGTGAGAACTTCTGCG
Source organism: Rhodococcus sp. EPR-147 (assembly GCF_001647185.1). Classification (NCBI taxonomy): domain Bacteria; kingdom Bacillati; phylum Actinomycetota; class Actinomycetes; order Mycobacteriales; family Nocardiaceae; genus Rhodococcus; species Rhodococcus sp. EPR-147. Next base: position 15,932 of record NZ_LVCU01000387.1, on the reverse strand, counting down.
AGGTCGCCCGCTCCACGTCCGAGGACATCGAGCTCGCGCTCGACGCCGCACATGCCGCAGCCCCCGCATGGGGCAAGACCTCCGCGGCCGAGCGTGCCGTGATCCTGAACAAGATCGCCGACCGCATCGCCGACAACCTCGAGTCCATCGCGCTGGCGGAGTCCTGGGACAACGGCAAGCCGATCCGCGAAACACTGAACGCCGACATCCCGCTGGCCATCGATCACTTCCGATACTTCGCCGGCTGCATCCGCGCGCAGGAGGGATCGCTCTCCGAAATCGACAGCGACACAGTCGCTTACCACTTCCACGAGCCGCTCGGCGTCGTCGGGCAGATCATCCCGTGGAACTTCCCGATCCTCATGGCCGTGTGGAAGCTCGCCCCCGCCCTCGCCGCCGGTAACGCAGTGGTGCTCAAGCCCGCCGAGCAGACCCCCGCGTCGATCCTGCACCTGATCTCGATCATCGGCGACCTGCTGCCCGCGGGCGTGCTCAACATCGTCAACGGATTCGGCGTCGAGGCAGGCAAGCCGCTGGCTTCGAGCCCGCGTATCTCCAAGATCGCGTTCACCGGCGAGACCACCACCGGCCGCCTGATCATGCAGTACGCGTCGCAGAACTTGATCCCGGTGACACTCGAGCTCGGTGGCAAGAGCCCCAACGTCTTCTTCTCCGACGTGCTGCAGGCCAACGACGACTACCAGGACAAGGCGCTGGAGGGCTTCACGATGTTCGCCCTCAACCAGGGTGAAGTGTGCACCTGCCCGTCGCGCTCGCTGATCCAGGCCGACATCTTCGACGAGTTCCTCGCCCTCGCAGCCATCCGTACCAAGGCTGTGCGACAGGGAGATCCGCTCGACACCGAGACCATGATCGGCGCACAGGCCTCGAACGATCAGCTCCAGAAGATCCTGTCGTACATCGAGATCGGCAAGGGTGAAGGCGCACAGGTCGTCACCGGCGGCGAGCGCGCACAGCTGGGCGGCGACCTCAACGGCGGCTACTACATGCAGCCCACGATCTTCACCGGCAAGAACAACATGCGCATCTTCCAGGAGGAGATCTTCGGGCCGGTCGTCTCGGTCACGTCGTTCACCGACTACGACAACGCCATCGAGATCGCCAACGACACCCTGTACGGGCTCGGCGCAGGCGTCTGGTCGCGGGACGGCGGCATCGCCTACCGTGCCGGCCGCGATATCCAGGCCGGTCGCGTCTGGACCAACACGTATCACCAGTACCCCGCGCACGCGGCGTTCGGTGGCTACAAGCAGTCGGGTATCGGCCGTGAGAACCACAAGATGATGCTCGATCATTACCAGCAGACCAAGAACCTGTTGGTCAGCTACGCCCAGAAGGCACAGGGCTTCTTCTGATGAATGCCCCTCGGCCGCCTGCGCGGCTGAAGACCACCGTCGAGGCGATGGACCTGCTCCGTCGCCTCGGCGGTATCCACGGCGAACTGATGATGCATCAGTCCGGGGGATGCTGTGACGGGTCGTCGCCGATGTGTTATCCCGCCGGCGAATTCATCGTCGGCGACCGGGACGTTCTCCTGGGGTACATCGACCTCAGGCTCGGCGTCGGCGAGGTCCCACAGGACCTCCCGAGCGGGAGCGACGGTGTACCGGTGTGGATTTCGGGGTCTCAGTTCCAGGCGTGGAAGCACACGCAACTCGTGCTCGACGTGGTTCCCGGCCGCGGCGGTGGGTTCTCGCTCGAATCGCCCGAGGGAGTGCGCTTCCTCAGCCGCGGACGTGCGTACACCGCCGAGGAGAACGACATCCTCGCCGAGTACCCACCGCTCGTGGGTGTCGACTGGGAAGAAGGCCGACGGCCGGAGATCCCCGACGATCCGCTGGTGGTGGCCGAGGCCGTCGACGCATGTCCCGTTCCGGGGATGCTCCAGGGCTGAATGCCTGCGGCAGTGGCGCGGCTGAGAGCCCCAGGCGGCACTCAGCCGCACCACTGCGCGGAGCGCATACAGTGCGAACGATGAAGAGCGCACCGAAGTCCGACCACGTCGAGGGTGACGAGAGCCTGCGCACCGTGGTCACCGCTTTCGTCGCCAACCTCGGCGTCGCGATCGCGAAGACCTGTGCAGCGGTGTTCACCGGATCTGCGTCGATGGTTGCCGAAGCCGCGCACTCCTGGGCCGATACCGGGAACGAGATATTCCTGCTCGTCGCCAATCGTCGGGGATCGCGCGGACCGGACGAACGACGGCCACTCGGCTACGGGCGGGAGACCTACTTCTGGTCGACTCTCGCAGCGGTCGGACTCTTCGTCGCCGGTGCGGCGGTGTCGGTGTGGCACGGCATCACCTCGCTGTTCGCCGGCGAATCGAGCAGCGAGAACTACCTCGTCGCATACGTGGTGCTCGGCATCGCATTTCTGCTCGAGGGAGTCTCGTTTCTGCAATCGGTTCGACAGATTCGCGGCGAGGCCGCCGAGTACCACAGAGACTTTCTCGATCACGCGCTCGAGACCTCGGATCCGACACTGCGCGCAGTGTTCGCCGAGGACAGTGCCGCACTGATCGGCATAGTCATCGCCGGTGCCGGAATCGGATTGCATCAGCTCACCGGTAACGCTGCCTTCGACGCCATCGGCTCGATTCTGGTGGGTGTGCTGCTCGGAATCGTCGCGTTCGTACTCATCGATCGAAACCGCCGATTCCTCACCGGCGAACCGGGATCGAGAGCATTATGGAACGCGGTGGTGCAGCGGATCGAGGAACTTCCCGACGTGGCGTCGGTCCGGTTCGTTCGCATCGAGTTCGTCGGTCCCAAACAGCTCTACGTGGTGGCGAGTGTCGATCTCGTCGGTGATTTCGCAGAATCACGCATCGCGCACACGCTCCGGCGGCTGGAGCGTGAGTTGGAAGCCAACAGAGCTGTGGTGGACGCAGTACTGACAGTCGCCGAACCGGACGAGGGAGACCTCGGCGACGTCAACGCCGTCGGGTACCAGCCGTAATTCGCCCGTCATTCATCGATGACGCGCCGCTTACATCACGCGCCTATCGTGAACCGATTCGCGCGCCACACCTGTTGTGAATCGTCCCCTCGGGCGTGACCGTCGTCCCGAGCGTTATGGCTACGAGAGGCTTGTCATGTCCGTAGTAGACCCCCAGTCGTCTCCTCCGAAATCGGGCTCCCACGAGAGCACTCAGTCACACGTCGAGGGCGGTGACTACCTGGCCAAGCGAACCCTGAAGAAGGGAACGGCAGGCTGGGTCCTGCTGGCGGGCCTCGGAGTCAGCTACGTCATCTCCGGCGACTATTCCGGATGGAATTTCGGTCTCGCCGAGGGTGGCTTCGGTGGTCTGCTCATCGCGGCGATCATCATCGCGGGCATGTACCTGGCCATGGTGCTCGGCATGGCCGAGATGTCCTCGGCGCTGCCCGCGGCCGGCGGTGGCTACACCTTCGCCCGCCGCGCTCTCGGACCGTGGGGCGGATTCGCCACCGGTACAGCGATTCTCATCGAGTACGCCATCGCTCCCGCCGCCATCGCGACGTTCATCGGTGCCTACGTCGAATCCCTCGGGCTGTTCGGCATCACCGACGGGTGGTGGGTCTACCTGGTGGTCTATGCGGTGTTCATCGGAATCCATCTCTCCGGCGCAGGCGAAGCCCTCAAGATCATGTTCGTCATCACCGCGATCGCCTTGGTCGGACTCATCGTGTTCGCCGTCGCCGCCATCGGACAATTCGACGCGAGCAACCTGACCGACATCGCGCCCACCGACGCAGCCGGAGCTTCGGGATTTCTGCCGTTCGGCTACCTGGGCATCTGGGCTGCCGTCCCGTTCGCCATCTGGTTCTTCCTTGCGATCGAAGGCGTTCCGCTGGCCGCAGAAGAGGCCAAGGATCCGACCAAGAACGTCCCACGCGGCATCATCGCCGCCATGGGCGTGCTGCTCGTCACCGGTGCTGTCGTACTGCTCCTGGTGACCGGCGCAGGCGGTGCCGACGCCGTCAAGGAATCGGGAAATCCGTTGGTGGAAGCCCTCGGTGACGGAACTGCGAGCAAGATCGTCAACTACATCGGCCTCGCCGGACTGGTTGCGTCCTTCTTCTCGATCATGTACGCGTACTCGCGCCAGCTCTTCGCGCTCTCGCGTGCCGGATACCTGCCGAAGACACTGTCCATCACCAACTCTCGCAAGGCCCCGACGCTCGCCTTGATCGCCCCCGGCGTCATCGGCTTCCTGCTCTCACTGACCGGTCAGGGCGCAATGTTGCTGAACATGGCCGTGTTCGGCGCGGCGCTGAGCTACGTACTGATGATGGTCAGTCACATCGTGCTCCGTCGCAAGGAGCCGAACATGGAACGCCCGTACCGAACCCCCGGCGGCGTCGTGACCACCGGATTCGCGTTGATCGTCGCAGCGCTCGCCGTTGTCGCCACGTTCGTCGTCGATTCCACAGCGGCACTGTGGTGCCTCGGCGTGTTCGTCGCGTTCATGGCCTACTTCGGCATCTACAGCAGGCATCATCTGGTCGCGAACTCGCCGGACGAGGAGTTCGCTGCGCTGGCCAAGGCCGAGGCCGAGCTGGAATGACGATCTACACCCAGCAGGTCTCGGGCACCACCTACACCTTCGACGGGTTGGTGGACTTGATGGCCAAGGCGACACCGCTTCGATCGGGCGACGAATTGGCAGGCTGCGCAGCGGAATCGGATGCCGAGCGCGCGGCAGCCCAGTGGGCATTGTCGGAGGTCTCGCTCGACGTCTTCCTGCAGGATCTGCTCGTGCCGTACGAGAGCGACGAGGTCACCCGGCTCATCATCGATTCACACGATCGCATCGCCTTCGGAGCGGTGTCGCACCTGACCGTCGGAGGCTTGCGGGACTGGCTGCTCCAGGTCACCGCCAGGCCGGACGCGGCCGCGACGTTGCGGTCGGTTGCCGCCGGACTGACTCCGGAGATGGTGGCAGCGGTCAGCAAGATCATGCGAAACCAGGATCTCATCGCGGTGTCTCGAGCCGTGCAGGTGACGTCGGCTTTTCGTACGACGGTGGGACTGCCCGGAACGCTCACCACCCGGCTTCAGCCCAATCACCCGACGGACGACCCCCGCGGAATCGCCGCGGCCACGCTCGACGGGTTGCTGCTCGGATCGGGTGACGCGGTCATCGGGATCAACCCGGCGACCGACTCACCTCAGGCGACGGCCGAACTGCTGCACCTGCTCGACGAGATCCGGCAACGCTTCGAGATTCCCACTCAGTCGTGCGTGCTCTCGCACGTGACGACGACGATGGAACTGATCGACAAGGGCGTTCCGGTCGATCTGGTGTTCCAGTCCATCGCGGGCACCGAAGGAGCCAATTCGAGCTTCGGAGTGAACATCCCGCTGCTTCGGCAAGCCAACGAGGCCGGCCGATCGCTGCACCGCGGAACCGTCGGGAACAACGTCATGTACCTCGAAACAGGCCAGGGTTCGGCGTTGTCGGCGGGCGCGCACATCGGTACCGGCGACCGCCCCGTCGATCAGCAGACCCTCGAAACGCGTGCGTATGCGGTGGCCCGCGATCTCGAGCCGCTGCTGATCAACACCGTCGTCGGATTCATCGGGCCCGAGTACCTGTACGACGGCAAACAGATCATCAGAGCCGGCCTCGAAGATCACTTCTGCGGCAAGCTGCTGGGACTGCCGATGGGTGTCGACGTCTGCTACACCAACCATGCCGAGGCCGACCAGGACGACATGGACACCCTGCTGACGCTCCTGGGTACCGCCGGGGTCGCGTTCGTCATCGCGGTACCGGGTGCCGACGACGTCATGCTCGGCTACCAGTCGTTGAGCTTTCACGATGTGCTCTACGTTCGGCAGGTTCTCGGTCTGCGACCCGCACCGGAATTCGAGTCGTGGCTCTCCCGACTGGGCATGGTGGACGCCGACGGCAGAGTCCTCGACGTCGATGCCGCGGGATCGCCGCTGCGCGCGTTGATGAGTGCGCGATGAGCACGCCAGCGGAACGACCGGAAGTAGAGTTCTGGGGCGAGTTGCGCGCGATGACGCAGGCTCGAATCGGGTTGGGCCGCATCGGTGATTCGTTGCCGACCACGCGGGTGCTCGAGTTTCGCTCGGCGCATGCTGCGGCGCGTGATGCTGTGCACATGCCGCTCGAGGTCGAGGAGTTCGTGGGCCGGGTGGAGCAGGTCGGTCTCGGTGCGCCGTCGGTGGTGACGTCGTTGGCGACGAGTCGCGCGGAGTATCTGCGACGGCCAGATCGCGGTCGGCAACCGAAGGATCTGTCTGACGTGGTGAATTCCGAGAGCGAGATCGGCATCGTGTTGGGCGACGGGTTGTCCCCACGGGCGCTCGCCGATCACGGCGTGCCGATGCTGGAGGCGCTGAAAGCAGAGCTCTCCGATCGTTATTCGATCGCGGCTCCGGTGATTGCAACCGAGGCGCGGGTAGCGCTCGGTGACCACATCGCCGCCGCGATGGGTGTGCGGACGGTGTTGGTGCTGATCGGGGAGCGTCCGGGGTTGTCGGTCGCCGACAGTCTCGGTATCTATCTGACGCATCTGCCGAAACCCGGGTGCACCGACGCCGATCGCAATTGCGTATCCAACATCCATCCGCCGGAAGGCCAGGGGTATGCGCAGTCGGCACGAATCGTGGCCGGCCTGTTGGCCGGTGCCAGGAAGCTCGGGCGGTCGGGTGTGGCGTTGAAGGACACCTCGCGAGCCGATGTGCTCGAGGCAGCCGAGGCCCTCACCCTCGAGTGACATCCCCCTATTCGGGGGTGGCCGAGGGTGACCGGGCTCACTACCGTGGCCGTATGGACAGTTACTCTTCCGGTGAGTCGGACACAGCGGTGCTGGACGACACGATCGGTGCGAATCTGGATCGAACTGCGGCGCGGTACTCGGATCGCGATGCGCTGATAGATGTTGCGTCCGGGCGACGGTGGACCTACTCGGAGTTCGTCGCCGACGTCGATCTGTTGGCGGCCGGCTTGCTCGTGGCTGGTGTCGAGGTGGGGGACCGCGTCGGGATATGGGCACCGAACTGCCCGGAATGGGTTCTGGCGCAGTACGCGACGGCCAAGGTCGGTGCCGTGTTGGTCAACATCAACCCCGCGTACCGTTCGCACGAGTTGCAGTTCGTGCTGAAGCAGGCCGGGGTGTCGGTGTTGTTGTCGGCCAGGGAGTTCAAGGGGTCGGACTACGCGGCGATGATCGACGACGCCCGCCCCGAGGTGCCGTCTCTGCGTGAGGTGCTGTTCATCGGGAGCATCCAGTGGGAAGCGATGACCGATCGCGGGCATCGAGCGCTGGCGAAGACTCCGCGCATGATCACCGATGTGTCCGAGCGGCTCCGCTGCGACGACGCCATCAACATCCAGTACACCTCGGGGACAACGGGTTTCCCCAAGGGTGCGACGCTCAGTCATCGAAACATCCTCAACAACGGATTCTTCGTCGGCGAGCTCTGCCACTACACCGCCGAGGATCGAGTGTGCATTCCGGTGCCGTTCTACCACTGCTTCGGCATGGTGATGGGCAATCTCGCGTGCACGTCGCACGGCGCAGCGATGGTGATTCCCGGGCCCTCGTTCGATCCGGTCGCGACGTTGACGGCCGTTTCCACGGAGAAGTGCACGTCGCTCTACGGAGTCCCGACGATGTTCATCGCCGAACTGGCACTGGAAAACTTCGAGGACTTCGACCTCGGCAGTCTGCGTACCGGCATCATGGCCGGATCGCCGTGCCCCACCGAGGTGATGAAGCAGGTGATCGAGCGCATGGGGATGGCCGAGGTGTCGATCTGTTACGGCATGACCGAGACTTCGCCGGTGTCCCTGCAGACTCGGAGCGAGGACTCCATCGAGCAACGGGTGTCGACCGTCGGACGCGTCGGTCCGCACCTCGAAGTGAAGATCGTCGATCCGATCGAGGGCAGCACACTGCCGCGCGGCGAGGCGGGCGAGCTGTGCACGCGCGGGTATTCGGTGATGTTGGGCTACTGGGAGCAGCCGGAGAAGACCGCCGAGGCCATCGACGACGAGGGGTGGATGCACACCGGCGACATCGGGGTGATGGACGACGATGGCTACGTGGCGATCACCGGACGGATCAAGGACATGGTGATTCGCGGCGGCGAGAACATCTATCCCCGCGAAGTGGAGGAGTTCCTGTACACACATCCCGACGTCCTCGACGCGCAGGTGATCGGTGTGCCCGACCCGAAGTACGGTGAAGAGCTGATGGTGTGGATCAGGATGAAAGACGATGCTGCGCCGCTCGATTCGGCAGCGGTGCGTGAGTTCTGCGACGGGCGGTTGGCTCACTACAAGATCCCGCGGTACGTGCACGTGGTCGACGAGTTCCCGATGACGGTCACCGGCAAGGTGCGCAAGGTGGAGATGCGCGAGCGATCGCTCGGCCTGATCGAACAGCTGCCCTTCGGCTGACATACTCGCTTCCATGACCAGTGCGCTGTGGACGCCGACGGATTCCGACCTTGCCGAGGCTCGGGTGACCGAGTTCGCGCGCTTCGTCGAGCAACGTCACGATGTGCTTCTCCCGGACTACTTCGCTCTGTGGCGATGGTCGACCACCGGGCTGGAGCTGTTCTGGCGAGCGGTGTGGGACTTCTTCGAGGTTCGCTCCTCCAGCGTGCCGACAACGGTGCTCGCGGAGCGCACGATGCCTGGCGCACAGTGGTTTCCGGGTACGGAATTGAACTACGTGGACCACGTGACTCGGCACGCTCGACCCGCTCGCGCCGCGATCGTGCACGCCCGCGAGGACGGTTCGACGCGGACCGTGACGTGGGAGGAGATGATCGATCAGGCCGGAGCGCTGGCGGGGACGTTGGCCGGCGCGGGAGTTCGACGCGGCGACCGCGTCGTCGGGTATCTGCCCAACGTTCCCGAGGCGGTGATCGCGTTCCTGGCGACCGCTAGCCTGGGTGCGGTGTGGTCCGCGTGCGGGCAGGACTACTCGGTCTCGGCAGCACTCGATCGTCTGGCCCAGCTCGAACCCACGGCACTGATCACTGCCGACGGGTACGTCTACGGAGGGAAGTTCCGAGACAAGGCCGCCGATGTCGACGCGCTCACGACCGGGCTGCCGACGCTACGGCTGGTGGTGACGGTCGGCGAGGCGTCGGGAAGTGCGGTGAGCTGGTCTGCCGCAACAGCGCAGAGCCGTGAATTGGAACCGGTCGCAGTGCCGTTCGATCATCCGCTGTGGGTCGTGTTCTCCTCCGGTACCACCGGTCTGCCCAAGGGCATCGTGCACGGCCACGGCGGCGTGGTGCTCGAACATCTCAAATCCGTTGCCCTGCACTCCGATCTGGGGCCCGAGGACGTGTTCTTCTGGTACACCAGCCCCAGCTGGATGATGTGGAATTTTCAGGTCGCCGGTCTGCTGGCCGGGTCCACGATCGTGTGCGCCGACGGCAATCCCGCATTTCCGACGCCTGATGCATTGTGGGACATCGCCGCTCGGCTGGGTGTGACCTATGTCGGCACCAGCCCCGGGTACGTACTCGCATGCATCAAGGCCGACGTACATCCGGGCTCCGATCACGATCTCTCGGCACTGCGGGCCGTCGGGATCACCGGGTCCGCGATGCCTGCGACGTCGTCGATCTGGTTGTCGGAGAACATCGGAGCCCATGTGCCGGTCTTCTCCATCTCCGGTGGCACCGACGTGGTGTCGGCGTTCGCCGGGGGAGTGCGGACCGCGCCGGTCCGGGCGGGGGAGCTGTCGGTGCCGTTCCTCGGCGTCGCGCTGGACGCCTACGACGAGGACGGCCACGCAGTCCGTGGCACCGTCGGTGAGTTGGTCGTCACCGAGCCGATGCCGTCGATGCCGCTGTACTTCTGGAACGACGCGGACGGATCTCGTTACCGGGAAGCGTATTTCGACACCTATCCGGGAATCTGGCGGCACGGCGACTGGATCACCAGGACCGATCGCGGCAGTGTGCTCGTCCACGGCCGGTCGGATTCCACGCTCAACCGCAACGGAATTCGTATGGGGAGCGCTGACATCTATCAGGCCGTCGAATCGTTGGACGAGGTCGCCGAGGCGATCGTTCTGGGCATCGAGCTGCCCGACGGCGGATATTGGATGCCGCTGTTCGTGGTGGTCCCGGGCGGCGCGACCGACGAGTTGGCCGAACGCATCCGATCCGTCATCGGAACCCAGGTGTCGCCGCGACACGTTCCCGACGACGTCATCGCCACGCCCGCGCTGCCCCACACTCGAACGGGGAAGAAACTCGAGGTACCGCTCAAACGACTTTTCCAAGGTGCCGCTGCGGCAGGCACCGTCGATGCGAGCGCCGTCGACGACCCGGCTGCGTTGGCGTGGTTCGTCGACCGGGCGGCCGAGTTTCAGCGAGTCCAGCGCGCGAGGTAGGCCTTCTCCTCCGGCGCGATGCGGCGCAGAGTCTCGGCACCGACGTCGACCATCGCCATCCGGGTGGTTGCCACCACCGCGGGCGGCGAATCCGGTGCCGCTCCCGCGGCGCGCACCTCGTACCCGATGGTGAAGTCGACAGCACGCACCTTCTCGAACCACAGGGTGACGTCGAGTGGACCGTCCGAATGACGGAGCGGCTTCTTGTACGCAATGGTCACGTTGGCGACCAACGCACTCTTGATCAGTGACTCGTTGGCCTCACCCTCGCTGAGCAGCCACTCGATGCGCGCTTCTTCGAGCAGTGTGACCATCCGTGCATGATTGATGTGCGCAAAGGCGTCCATGTCGGACCAGCGCACCGTCACGCTCGCGTGATATCCGACAGGACCGGTCTGCTCTGTCTGCATCGCAACAGGCTCTGTTTTCATTGCTAGAGGATGGCATGCGCGCCCGTGAAGTCGACGCTCTAGAGTCCCAGGAGTGATTATCGCCAATGTCGCACTGGATGGTTCCGGCGTGCTCTTCGACATCGAACTCGCAGGGTCGGTCATCGCGGCGATCACCCCCGCAGGTACTCGACGTGCAGTGGGTGACGAGGTGCTCGACGGTGGGGGCGGGGTGGCGCTACCCGGATTCGTGGACTCTCACGTGCATCTGACGCAGTGGGCGGCGGCCCGTAGGCGAATCGACGTCGGGCCGGCGATGTCGGCGGCCGACGCCGTCGCGCTGGTGTACCCCTACGCGCGTACGGCAGGTGAATCCGTGGTGCGCGCCAACGGTTTCCGCGATGCACAGTGGCCGGAGGAGCCACACAAGGACCTGCTCGAGAATGCGCTGCCCGGTGCCCGCGTGGCGATGACGAGTATGGATCTGCACACGCTGTGGCTGAGCCCGGCGTTGCTCGACGACCTGGGTATCGACCACCCCACCGGTGTGTTGCGCGACGTCGACGGCCTCGAAGCGGTCATGGCTCTCGAAGAGCAGGAGGACCCGGCCGAACTCGATCGAGCCGTGCTCGACGCCACCGCGGCACTGGCGGTCCGCGGAGTCACCGGCGTCGTGGATTTCGAGTTCGCCGACAACAAGACGGTCTGGGATCGACGCCTGACGGCCGGCTCTCCCGCGGTACGCGTCGACACGACCGTGTGGCCGCAATGGCTCGACGAAGCACTCGAGCGCGGCGAGCGGACCGGAGACGTCTCGGCTCTGTCGGAACTGATCCGGCGGGGACCACTCAAGGTGATGCTCGACGGCTCGCTCAACACCCGGACGGCGTGCTGCCACGACCGATACCCGGGGATCGAGGGCGCCGACGCGTACGGTCTGCTGCTCGAGACCCGGGAAGGTCTGTTCGAGCTCGTGTCGCGGGCCTCACGCGGCGGCATCGTTCCGGCGATCCACGCGATCGGCGACCGCGCGAACGGTATTGCTCTCGATGCGTTCGAGCGCGCCGGTTGCGGTGGTCGAATCGAACATGCGCAACAGATCCTGCCGGAGGACATCGCGCGTTTCGCAGCGCTCGGCGTCGCGGCATCGGTACAGCCGCAGCACGCGATGGCCGATCGCGAGATCGCCGAGGATCTGTGGGCCGGACGGCGCTCGGTGGCGTACGGATACGGAACCCTGCACCGGAGCGGGGCGAGGTTGCTGTTCGGTTCCGACGCGCCGGTCAGTCCGCCCGAGCCGTTGGCGGGAGTCGCCGCAGCGGTGTTCCGTACCGACGACGACCGACCTCCGTGGCACCCCGAGGAAGCGGTACCTCTCGAGGTGGCACTGCGGGCAGCGTGCGGTGGCCGCGGGATACTCCGCGTGGGGGATACGGCGGACATCGTCGTTCTCGTCGAGCATCCCGTGCACCGATCGGCACACGATCTGGCCGACACCGAGTTCCGAGCGACGATCTGCGCCGGCGCGCTCACTCACGCGTCCGCCGGATAGGCACCGGGTTCGCGGACGAAAATTCGGTCTCGACCCGGACATGAGAACTCACTCATGTTGCCCTCATCGGCGTCTCACTCGTTCGAGACAGTGTGGTGATGTGAAGTTCGCACCCAAGATCGCCGTCCTGGCGGCCGTGGTGATCGTTCCGGTGGGCGTAGCACTGGCGAGCACCGTACTCGCCGACACCCCACAGCCACCGAGCTTCGAGCCGCGAGTCACCGTCGGAGTCGCGGCACCGAGCGCATCCCAGACCTCCGGCGAGGCACCGCCCCCATCGGACACACCGACCCCCTCGGACATACCGGCCTCCTCGACCGCGGCCCCCTCTGTTGCCGAAATTCCTCCCGCGGCCACGGGCCCGGTGGGCGGTACGGCTCCGGATGCAGCGGAGCCGCCGGCAGCACCGCAGTCCATCGTCGTCCCTGCCCCGCCTCCCGTCGAAGTCATTCCGGACGGTGATGACGATGATGACGACGTCGGTGGCCCGGACGATGCGGATGGCGACGACGATGTGGAAGACGACGACGGGTGAACTCGACCGAGAAACTGATCGACGGCAGTGATGCCCGCACCGAGGTGCTCGCTCGGAGGGGACCTGTGCCCGAGCCTGCGCCTCGTCGTCCCCGGGTGGGAACCCGTGTTCCGGCGCGGGTGCGCATCCTCGGCTGGCTGTTGTTCGTCATGGCACTGGCCATGCTGGCCGTGGGGGTTGCCGTCCGAACGATCCTCCTCGCCGATGTCGAGAGAGACACTGCGGTGGCGCTCGAGCAAGAGATCGGCGAGTTCAGCGAGTTCGCTGCGACCGGCCGGGATCCGGACGACGGGTTGCCGTTCGGCGATGTCGCCGATCTGCTCCAGTTGCACCTACAGCGCCAATACCCGGACGACGACGAGATCCTGTTCGGCTACACCGATCGACTGCTGCGTCAGGAGCGCAGCGGCCCGGGAGATCTGGTCGCCGACGCGGCCGTCGTATCGGCGATCGTGGACTCACCCGACAGTGTGGGATCGACGCAGACTTCGGAAGGTGAAGTCGCCTGGGCGAAACAGGTCGCCGAACCTTCCGGCGGAGGCCAGGCCGGAACTTTCGCGATCGGAATCCTCGTCGACCGCGAACGCGCGGACGTATCCGACACCGTTCGTGTGGTGATCGGAGTGTCACTGATGGCACTGCTGTTCACCGGCGGCATCGCCTGGGTCGTGGCCGGGCAGATCCTTGCGCCCGTGCGTCTGGTTCGGCGGACCGCAGCCCAGATCACCACCGACGACCTGTCCAGGCGGATCGAAGTGGACGGCCGAGACGACGTCGCCGAACTCGCCGACACCTTCAACGACATGCTCGATCGATTGGAGTCCGCGTTCGCCGCGCAGCGACAATTCGTCGACGACGCGAGCCATGAGCTTCGTACGCCGATCACGATCGTGCTGGGGCATCTCGAACTGATGGGTGATGACCCACGCGAGCGCGAAGAGACGGTCCGGCTCGTCACCGACGAGTTGGACCGAATGAACCGGATCGTGGAAGACCTGTTGCTCCTCGCCAAAGCCGAGCGGCCGGATTTCGTGCACAAGCAACCTGTGGATCTCGAGACCCTCACGCGCGACATCGACGCGAAGGTACGCGCGCTCGCCGACCGCGACTGGATACTGGGGCACGTCGGCACGGGCTCGGTGCGGGTCGATCCACAACGAGTCACGCAGGCAGTGCTTCAGCTGGCGCAGAATGCGGTGTCGCACACCGGCCCCGGTGACCGAATCGTCGTGGGCTCCGAGCTCGCCCTGGACCGAGTTCTGTTGTGGGTGAGCGACACCGGTCCCGGTGTGTCCAGCGAGGACGCGCCGACCATCTTCGAACGATTCGCGCGCGGCACCAGTGCTTCGCCTCGCTCGGACAACGGCGGAGCGGGTCTGGGCCTGAGTATCGTGCGAGCGATCGCCGACGGGCATCACGGTGCCGCGACACTCGACAGTCGGCCCGGTGCCGGTGCGACATTCGGGCTCGACCTGCCGGCACGGTGAGCGACCGACGATTTCGTTCTGCCAGAAATGTTTCCACGTCACCCACGGCAGTGGAACGGCACATGAAAGAACGCTCATGGAACGTTCATCGACGTTTCATCGGACGGACCGAGACTGGTCACCATGAACACGGTCAGCTACAGAACGCAGCCACCTCCTGTCCCGGAACCGATGCGCTCGTGGCGCTTTCGCGATCTGTTGACCCGCCGACTGGTCCAGGGTGTCATGAGTTCGGTTGCGCTGTTGGTACTCCTGGCCGTACTCGCCGGCGCGGCGCAAGGGCTGCCCAGCGCCGGGCGTACCACGCTCGTGGTCTTCACCGCAGCTGTCGTGCTCTGGGTGTTCACGAAGATCGACGACACCTACGTAGCTCTCGGTGCCGCACTTGCTCTGGTACTGACCGGTGTGGTGAGCACCGACGCACTGTTCGACACTCTCGGCGAGGAGACCATCTGGCTTCTCATCGCGGCATTCATCATCGCCGCGGGAGTCCGCGAGTCCGGTTTGGCAACGCGCGCAGCAGTGTTCATCGTCAGTGGCGCGCGTAGCGTACGCCAGCTCGCCCATCTGGTGACGGCCGCGTTGATCGTGACCGCTTTCGCGATCCCCGCCACCTCGGGTCGCGCGGCCCTTGCGCTGCCGGTGTTCTCGGCGTTGGCGCAGGCGCTCGCCGAGCGCAAGCGGGTGGTGCGGGCGTTGGCAATCCTGTTTCCTACCGTCATCCTGCTGTCCGCGGTGGCGACGCTCATCGGGGCGGGGGCGCATCTGATCACCAGCCAGGTGCTCGAGAGTGCGACGGGTACCGGGATCAGCTTCACCGCGTGGCTGTTGCTCGGTGTGCCGCTGGCCGTGGTCAGCAGCCACTGCGCCGCCGAACTCGTACTGGCGCTGTTCACCGATCGGGAGGATCGCCGAATACCGTTGACGGTGAACGTATCCGACATGGCGTCGCGACTCCCGACACCGGTGACGGGACCGCTGACCATCGCGGAGAACCGGGCCGCGACGCTGCTGGCCGTCGTCATCGTGCTGTGGTGCTCCGAACCGTTGCACGGCGTGCACCCCGCCATCATCGCCCTGCTGGGTGCCTTGATCTCCACCTCGCCGCGGGTGGGTACCACCGACTTCGGAAAGGCGCTCGCCACCGTGCCATGGTCCCTGCTGCTGTTCATGGCGGCAACGCTGGCCCTCGGGACCGCGTTGACGACGTCCGGTGCGGCAGGGTGGCTCTCGGACGGGCTGTTCACGTTGGTTCCGATCGGCTCGGCACCGCCCTGGGTGTTCATCGCGGTGGTGATCGTGCTGTCCGTGGCCTCGCACCTTCTCATCCAATCTCGCTCGGCACGTTCGTCCGTCCTCGTTCCGCTCGTCGTCACCACGGCTTCGGCGCTCGGAGTCGACCCCTTGGCCGCGGCCTTCGCGTCGACGGCTGCAGCAGGCTTCTGCCACACCATGCCGTCCTCGGCGAAGCCGGTGGCAATCTTCGCCGAAGCCGAAGGTGTGGAGACGTATTCACCGAAGGACCTGCTACGCCTGTCCGCCTTTCTCGCGCCGCTGACCGCAGGGACC
>NZ_LVCU01000386.1:0-3874 GCF_001647185.1 Rhodococcus sp. EPR-147 | reverse complement strand
CCGTCTTCCACCCCACTCCGATTCGTCGTCGCCCCGTCGGGGTTCAAGGAATCTCTCGGTGCCGACGAGGTTGCATCGGCCATTGCCGCTGGTATTCGCCGGGTGGTGCCCGGGGCCATCGTCAACTCGGTCCCCCTCGTCGACGGGGGTGAGGGGTCCGCCCGCGCCCTTGCCGGTGCCACCCTGGGCAAGGTGATCGACACCGTCGTGACCGGGCCGGTGGGCAAGCCGGTCGATTCCCATTTCGCTCTGCTGGGAACGGACGGGCCGGTCACCGCGGTCGTGGAGATGGCAGCAGCGGCCGGTCTGTCGCTGGTTCCGCGAGACATGCGCGACCCGACGGTGACCACGAGTCGCGGAGTCGGTGAGCTCATCCGCACCGCCCTCGACTACGGTGCCGAACGAATCCTGTTGGGCTGCGGCGACTCCGGCACCTCGGACGGCGGCGCGGGGCTTCTGCAGGCGCTCGGAGTGCGACTCCTCGATGCCGAAGGCCTCGAATTGGGCGACGGCGGAGGCGAGTTGACTCGGCTCGACCACATCGATGTATCCGGCCTCGATTCACGGCTGAGTCCGGGAAGCGGTGTGGAGATCAGGGTCGCATGCAACCCACACAACATTCTCTGTGGGCCCGGCGGAGTCGCCCGAATCTTCGCACCGCAGAAGGGGGCCAGCTCGACGCAAGTGGAGATCCTGTCGGCTGCGATGGACCGCTGGGCCGAGGTGTTGGAGCGTGACGTGTCGACGCGGCCGGCCGGTCTGAACCTCCGCACCGGGCCCGGTACCGGCGCGTCCGGCGGGATGGGGGCAGGCGTGGCAGCGGTCCTGCGGGCCGAATTGCTACCACGCTTCGAGGTGATGCTCGATCATGTCGACCTCGACAGCCTCATCGCGACAGCAGACCTGGTGTTGACCGCCGAGGGGTCCATCGACAAGCAGACGCCGAAGGGGAAGATCCCGACGGAGGTCGCCCGCCGAGCCAAGCTTCACGGCAAACCTGTGGTGGCGCTCGCGGGAACCATCGGTCTCGACGCCCGCGCCAACTACGACTCGGGTATCGACGCCTTCGCCGGCATCCTCCCCTCACCGGTCGAGTTGGTCGAGGCGCTCGAACGGGGTGCCGAGTTCCTGACCGACGCCACGGAGCGAGCGATGAGATTGCTTCTGGTCGGAGCGACTCTCGGCCGGTGAGGCCGGAGCAGCGTGAATGGATCTCGTGGACCTGCCGAAGTGTCCGCGATCGCCGATTCTGTCGGACCACCCGCGTAGCGTGTCTGCGATGACGTCGATCACCGATCCGCGCGTACGCGAGTTTCTGTCCACGGGTACCCGCACCGGCAAGCTCGGGTACCTGGCCTCCGACGGCAGGCCCCTGGTTGCCCCGGTCTGGTTCATCGTCGAGGGCGACGAGATCGTGTTCAACACGGGGGCCGACACCGCGAAGGGAAAGTCGATTCGCCGTGATCCCCGCGTGGTGCTGACCGTCGATCTCGAAGAGCCGCCGTACGGATTCGTCCAGGTGCAGGGCATCGCGTCGGTCGACGAGGATCCCGCCGAGTTGCTCCGCACCGCCACCGAGCTGGGGGCTCGGTACATGGGCCGCGATCGCGCCGAGGAGTTCGGCGCACGCAACGGTGTTCCGGGCGAATTGATCGTTCGGGTGACACCGAACAAGGTGATCGCCGCTTTCGACATGACGGCATGACGAGCGACGGTCTTCGCCCGGTCGGCACTGTAGATTGACCGGGTGCCGAATCGAGTCGGAGTGTGTCGGGTGAGCTCGGATCGGGTATCGACTTGTAACAGTCCGGTACATACGGACGGATATGTACTGAAAGGTAACTTCGAGTTGTTTCCGGTGAGAAAATAGAGAACGAAGTAAGCAACTTGCTCGATGTGTTCGGTGCCTGCCGATCGCTGCTCGTGTGGCAGCCGGTGGGGGCGCGTGTGATTGTGGGAAAGAGAGGCTTCGATTGGACCCGCTAGGTGTGGAAGGTGCTGGACACGACGACGGAGTCGGCAGTTCCGAGCATTCGTCGTTCCCACTGTCACCGGCCCAATTGGGAATGTGGTTCGCGCAGCACGTGGACCCCTCGGTACCCGCGAACATCGCCCAGTACATCGAACTGCACGGCGACCTCGACGTGGAGCTGCTTCGCCGAGCATCCTCGCAGGCGGCACTCGAACTGCAATCGGGATTCGTGCGCATCGTCGAGGTCGACGCCGAGCCCCGGCAGATCGTCGACCCCACCCTCGACGATTCTCTGAACTACCTCGATCTGCGCGGTGAGGCCGATCCGCGAGCAGCGGCCCTGGCGTGGATGCACGGCGACTACAGCGCGCCGATCGACATTCTCCGCGACCGACTCATCGCGGCAACCGTCCTGCGCCTCGAGGACGACGTGTGGTTCTGGTACGAGCGCGTGCATCACGTGGTGCTCGACGGTTTCGGTGCCGTCACGTTCATGAACCGTGCGGCGGAGCTGTACACCGCAGCGGTGGAAGGTACCGAGCCGAGCAAGAACCTGGCATCGGATCTGACCAAGGTCTACGACATCGACGTGGCATACCGTGATTCGACCCGTTTCGAGGCCGACCGCGAGTACTGGGCGTCACGCATCGACGGCATCGACGGAGTCACCACTCTCGCCGGGCACACGGCTCCGCCCGCAGCGAAGAGCCAGATCGACAGCACAGCTCTGTCCACCGAGACGATGGAACGGCTCGAGGCTCTTCGTGCCGAGACGGACACCACGATGGCAACCATCGTCATCGCCGGCTTCGCCGCCTACCTCGCCCAGATGACCGGACGAGAAGACGTCGTACTCTCGCTGCCGGTCACCGCACGCACCACCGCTGTACTTCGCCGTTCCGGCGGCATGGTCTCCAACGTCGTTCCCCTTCGGCTCGACGTGTCGGGAGACACCACCGTCGAGACGCTGTTCGCGCGCGTCAACGCCGAGGTCTCCGGGGCCCTGCGCCACCAGCGTTACCGGCACGAGGACATCCGGCGCGATGCAGGCTCGGCCAGTGGTCAGGCCTCGTTCTTCGGCCCGTGGGTCAACATCATGCTGTTCTTCGGCGAGGTGCGCCTCGGGTCGATGGTCGGCGGCATCAACATTCTCTCGACCGGCCTCATCGAGGATTTCGGGCTCAATCTGTACACCAGCGTCGCCGGGTCCACCACGCACATCGACTTCGAGTCGAACCCCAATCTGTACGGACCGGAACAAGCCGGCCGGAACCACGAACGCTTCGTCGATTTCTTCGCCCGCTTCGTGGCGTCGGGACCGAAGGACGCGGTATGGGATCTGGCACTGACGGACGGTCTCGAACGCGAGCAGGTCGTGGACCGGTGGAACGACACCGAGCACGAGACCGAGCCACGGACTCTGCTCTCTGCATTCGAGGCCGCCGCGGCCGCGAACCCTGATGCGACAGCCCTGGTGTACGAGGGCGAGGCGCTGACATACGGTGACCTCTCGGCGCGCGTGAACGGCCTCGCTCGCCACCTGATCGACATGGGTGTGGGTCCCGAGACGCTCGTCGGACTGTCGATTCGCCGTTCTTTCGACCTCGTCGTCGGCATGTACGCGATCGTCGCGGCGGGCGGTGCCTGGGTGCCGATCGACCCCGACCACCCCGCGGATCGCACGGCCTACATTCTGGATTCCGCACAGCCGCGGTGCGTGCTGATCTCCTCCCGCGACGAGGTGGCGCTGCCCGAGGGAACCGAGACGGTTGCGGTCGATCTCGTCGACTGTGCCGCGAGGTCCACGGCACCCGTTCGGGATGTCGAACGCACTGCGCCACTACGACTTTCGAATACTGCGTACGTGATCTACACCTCCGGTTCCACCGGACGGCCCAAGGG
>NZ_LVCU01000385.1:0-2682 GCF_001647185.1 Rhodococcus sp. EPR-147 | reverse complement strand
AAGACGGCCACCACCTTCGACGTCTCGCTCTGGGGATTCTTCCTGCCGCTGCGCGTCGGCGCGACGATGGTGCTCGCCACCCCCGACGGGCATCGAGACTCGGTCTACGTGGCCAACAAGATCGCCGAACATCGGGTCACCGTCACCGATTTCGTGCCGTCGATGCTGACGGTGTTCGTGGCCAACGCGCCGATGGGCACCTGCAGTTCGCTGCGCCACGTGTTCGTCATCGGTGAGGCACTGCCGGTCGAGACGGCAGCGTCGTTCCGCGCGCTGTGCTCGGCGGGGCTGCACAATCTCTACGGCCCCACCGAGGCCGCGGTCTCGGTCACCTATCACCCCAGCGGACCGGAGGACACCCGTACCGTCCCGATCGGTGTCCCCGAGTGGAACACCAGGGCCTTCGTTCTCGACGGTCGGTTGCGACCCACCCCGATCGGCGAATCGGGCGAGCTGTACCTCGCCGGAGTCCAGTTGGCGCGCGGCTACGTGGGCCGACCGGATCTGAGCTCGGATCGCTTCGTCGCCAACCCCTTCGGCACTGGCGGCGAGCGGATGTACCGCACCGGTGACCTCGTGCGCTGGCGTAGCGACGGCGTGCTGGACTACATCGGACGAACCGATTTCCAGGTCAAGTTCCGCGGCCAACGCATCGAGCTCGGCGAGATCGAAACGGTTCTGCTCGCCAACGAATCCATCTCGCAGGCAGTGGTATTGGTGGTCCAGACGGTCACCGGTGATCAGTTGGTGGCGTATGTGGTCGCGGCTCCTGGGCGATCCATCGAGTCGGCCGCGGCGATCGAGTTCGCCGGTCACGCCCTACCGTCGTACATGGTGCCTGCAGCGGTCGTCGTCCTCGACGCCCTGCCGCTGAACACCAGCGGCAAGCTCGACCGAAAAGCGTTGCCGGAACCGGTGTTCAGCAGTGCGAAGAAGTACCGGGCCCCGCAGAGCCGAGCGGAGTACGTCGTCGCGGGCATCTACGAGGATCTGCTCGGAGCCTCCAAGGTCGGGCTGGACGAGGACTTCTTCGAGCTCGGTGGCAACTCTCTGATCGCCACGCAGTTGGTGACGCGAGTCGGCAGCGCTCTCGGTGTGCGCCTCGGTGTCCGTGAGCTGTTCGAGGCTCCCACGGTCGGCGCACTCGCGGCCAGGGCCGAATCGGCGGCCCGGCTCGGGGCGGACACCCCGGTTCTGGAGTCGCGGGAACGCCCCGAGCGTATTCCGCTCTCACCTGCGCAACAGCGGATGTGGTTCCTCAACCGCTTCGACCCGACCACCGCGGCGTACAACCTGCCGTTCTCCGTTCGTCTGACCGGCCCGCTGGACGTGGTGGCGCTGTCTGCCGCATTCGCCGACGTCGTCGATCGACACGAAACGCTGCGCACCGTCTACCCCGAAGTGGACGGCTCACCGGAACAGGTCGTACTCACGGCCGCACGGACTCCGGCGACGATCCTGCCGGTCCGCATCGAACGCGACGAACTGGGTGGACGGCTGCACGAACTGGTCGCCAAGGGATTCGACGTCACGGTCGACACACCGTTCCGCATCGCACTCTTCGAGATCTCACCGACCGAACACGAACTCGCGATGGTGCTCCACCACATCGCCGCCGACGGCGCGTCGTTCGGCCCACTGGCGCGGGACGTGCTGGTCGCGTACTCGAGCCGCGTCAAGGGGCGCGCACCCGAGTGGACCCCTCTCGAGGTCCAGTACGCCGACTACGCGTTGTGGCAGCGAGCGGTGCTCGGTCCCGAGACCGATCCGCTGTCTTTGGCGTCGCGCGAAATCGCCTACTGGAGCGCGACTCTCGAAGATCTGCCCGATCAACTGGCGCTGCCGTCGAGCAGGCCACGGCCCGCCGTGTCCTCGAACGCGGGCAGCAAGCTCCGGGTCGACGTTCCGGCGCATCTGCATGCCTCGCTGGCGAACCTGGCCCGAGCGAACAACGCCTCGCTGTTCATGGTCATGCAATCCGCGTACGCGCTGCTGCTCGCCCGGCTCAGTGGTACCACCGACATCGCCATCGGTGCGCCCGTGGCCGGTCGGGGAGAGCCCGCTCTCGATGACCTGGTCGGCATGTTCGTCAACACGCTCGTACTGCGCACCGAGGTCGACCCGGCGTTGACCTTCGAGGATCTGCTCTCGCGCGTACGAGACACGGATCTGTCCGCGTTCGCGCATGCAGACGTGCCGTTCGAGCGCCTCGTCGAGGTGCTGAACCCGGTCCGCTCGACGTCTCGGCACCCGCTGTTTCAGGTCGCGATCTCACTCGAATCGGCGATGTCTCGTGAACTCACCGTCGGCAGCCTGCGCGCGGAAGCCGCCGAATTCGATGTTCCCATCGCCAAATTCGACATACAGCTGTGGCTGACCGAGCACCTCGACGACGGAGCGCCCGCGGGTATCGATGCGGTGTTCGAGTACGCAACGGATCTGTTCGACGAAGATCTCGTCGAGAGCTTCGCGCGTCGCTTCCTGGCGATTCTGGACGCGGTCACAACGGACGCGACAGTGCCGGTCGGCGACGTCACGATCGTCGACGCCGCGGAGCACCGTGCCGTGGTGTCGCAGTGGAACGTCTCGGGAGACGACGTCTCACGAGAGCTGACCCTGGTGGATCTGCTCGATGCAGCAGCCGCGGATCACCCCGACGCCGTCGCGGTGCGGTTCGGTGGC
>NZ_LVCU01000384.1:0-3709 GCF_001647185.1 Rhodococcus sp. EPR-147 | reverse complement strand
GCCGTAGCACTTCCTCGGTCGGCGGAACTGGTCGTCGCGCTCGTCGCGGTGATCAAGGCCGGCGGTGGATACCTCCCCGTCGACCCGAGCTACCCACTCGACCGGGTCGAGTACATGCTCGACGATGCTCGCCCCACCACCGTTCTGTTGTCCGGCTCGGACCGAGTCGAACTGCCGTCCGACGTCGAATCACGTACCGGCGCAGCGCTGCTCGATATCGACACCGTCGATCTGTCCTCGGTGTCCGACGATCCCGTCACCGACGAGGATCGGACTGCTCCGCTGCGGCCCGACAACGTCGCCTACGTCATCTACACCTCGGGTTCGACGGGGCGTCCCAAGGGCGTGATGGTTCCGCATCGCAACGTCATTCGGCTGCTCGACAACACCGATTCTGTCTACGGCTTCGGTGCCGACGACGTCTGGACGATGTTCCACTCCTACGCATTCGACTTCTCGGTGTGGGAGCTGTGGGGACCGTTGCTGTACGGCGGCACGTTGGTCGTCGTCGACTACTTCACCTCACGGTCGCCGGAGGCATTCCACCGACTGCTCGTCGACGAGCAGGTCACGGTGCTCAACCAGACGCCGTCGGCGTTCTATCAGCTCTCCGAGGCCGATCGCACGACGGCGACCGCGCACGGCGAATTGGTGCTGCGGTACGTGATCTTCGGCGGCGAAGCCCTCGAACAACGACGGCTGACCGGCTGGTTCGAACGGCACGGGCACAGTGCGCCCCAGCTCGTCAACATGTACGGCATCACCGAGACGACCGTGCACGTGTCCTACCGTGCGCTCGATGCCGCGTCCGTCGAGACCAGTGCGTCGGTGGGCGGTAAGCCGATCGCCGGGCTGCGGGTATTCGTACTGGACACTCGCCTGCACCCGGTTCCGGTCGGGGTGCCCGGTGAAATGTACGTCGCCGGTGGACAACTCGCCCGCGGTTACCTCGGTCGCCGGGAACTGACGTCGGTCCGCTTCGTGGCGAACCCGTTCGCGTCGGGAGCCGACGAGGGATCGCTGCTGTACCGAACCGGTGACCTCGCACAGTGGAACGCCGCAGGCGAACTCGAGTACCTCGGACGTTCCGACGACCAGGTCAAGGTGCGCGGATTCCGCATCGAACTGGGTGAGGTCGAGGCGGCGGTGTCCGCGCAGCCGACCGTCACCCAGGCCGCCGTGGTCGTGCGCGAGGACTCGCCCGGTGCAGCTCGACTGGTCGCCTACGTGGTGTCCGCCGCGGTCGAGGGCAGACCGATCGTCGACATCGAAGACATCAGAACCGGTATCGCAGAGGTACTTCCCGAGTACATGGTGCCGTCGGCTTTCGTCGTGCTCGACTCGATCCCACTGACCGTCAACGGCAAGCTCGATCGCCGGGCACTGCCGGCTCCGGTGTTCGAGGTGCGCGAGTTCCGCGCCCCGACCACACCGATCGAGGAGATCGTCGCCGACGTCTTCGCCGACGTTCTCGGCGTGGAACGCGTGGGTCTCGACGACGACTTCTTCGAACTCGGCGGCAACTCGCTGATCGCCACGCAGGTGGTCTCGCGCCTCGGAGTCGCTCTCGATGCGACCGTGCCGGTGCGCATGCTGTTCGAGGCATCGACCGTAGCGCTGCTCGCGGTACGGGTGGAGCAGGCCGCAGGGGAGGGCGGCCGCGTCGCGCTCGTCGCAACCGTGCGGCCCGAGCGCATTCCGCTCTCGCTCGCGCAGCAGCGAATGTGGTTCCTCAATCGATTCGACGCCGATTCGACCGCGTACAACATTCCGTTCGCACTGAGACTGACCGGCGAACTCGACGTCGCCGCGTTGCAGGTGGCGATCATGGACGTCATCGACCGTCACGAATCGCTGCGCACGGTCTATCCCGACACCGCGGCCGGCCCGCAGCAGACCATCCTCGACGCCGCGCAGACGGTGCCGAACCTGATGCCCGTTCCGACGTCCGCGACCGATATCCAGCGGCAGGTCTTCACGCTCGCGTCGACGACGTTCGACGTGACGGTCAACGTTCCGATTCAGGCTCGCCTCTTCGAGATCGGTCCCCGCGAGCACGTCATCGCCATGGTGGTGCACCACATCTCGGCCGACGGCTGGTCGATGGGTCCACTGGCCCGCGACCTCATGATCGCGTACGCCTCACGCACCGCGTGGGAGAACCCGGCGTGGATGCCGCTCGAGGTGCAGTACGCCGACTACAGCCTGTGGCAGCGTTCGGTTCTCGGCTCCGAGGACGATCCGCACTCGCTGATCTCCGGTCAGGTCGACTACTGGGCCGACATGCTTGCCGGTCTGCCCGACCAGCTGGACCTGCCGACCGATCGGCCGCGCCCGAATCGTCAGTCGTACCAGGGATCGTCGATCCGATTCGAGGTACCGGCCGAGGTCCACCGAGGCCTGTCCTCGCTGGCCCACACGCACAACGCATCGCTGTTCATGGTCGTGCACGCCGCTCTGGCGGTACTGCTCGCGCGCCTGTCCGGCACCGAGGACATCGCGATCGGTACCCCGGTCGCAGGCCGCGGCGACGCAGCCTTGGACGACGTGGTCGGCATGTTCGTCAACACCCTCGTGCTGCGCACCGACATCGAGTCGGGTCGCACGTTCTCGGAGCAGATCGGCCGCGCCCGCGAGGTCGCGCTCGGTGCGTTCGGGCACGCCGATCTGCCGTTCGAGCGCTTGGTCGAGGTGCTGAACCCGTCCCGGTCGCAGGCTCGGCACCCGCTGTTCCAGGTGATGCTCTCGTTCGAGAACCTCACCCGTACGCACGTGGACCTACCCGGACTGTCGGTGGACAGCGTCGCCCTGGATGCCGAGGTGGCGAAGTTCGACCTGCAGCTGACCGTCACCGAGTCCATCGGAGTGGACGGTCGCGGACAGGGCATGGCAGCCGAGTTGACCTACGCGACCGATCTTTTCGACGCCGCGACGGTCCGAGGATTTGCCGAACGTTTCGTGCGGATGCTCACTGCCGTGGTCGCAGATCCCTCGCTGTCGGTGGGAGACATCGACCTTCTCGACGACGGCGAGCGCGAGCGCGTCGTCACGGCGTGGAACCGGACCGAACACGACGTGCCGAAGCAGGTGACGTTGGTCGACCTGTTCGACCGTCAGGTCGACCGGACCCCCGATGCACCGGCTCTGGTGTTCGAGGGGGAGCGGCTGACGTATGCGGAGTTCGCGGCGAGAGCCAATCGTCTTGCGCGACATCTGGTGTCGACCGGTGTCGGGCCCGACTCCCTCGTGGGGCTCGCCATCGGACGCAGCCTCGACCTGTTCGTGGGTATGTACGCGATCGTCAAGGCCGGAGCCGGGTACGTTCCGATCGATCCGACGCAGCCGGCCGATCGCAACGAATACATCGTGGCCACGGCCGCACCGGTCCGAGTGCTGTCCACCACGCGAGATCACGTGGAGTTCGCCGGGGTCGAGACGATCGACATCGACACACTCGACGTGTCCGACATGTCCTCGACGCCGTTGACCGACGCCGACCGTGCAGCCCCGCTGCGGCCCTCGAACATCGCCTACGTGATCTTCACGTCGGGATCGACAGGTCGCCCCAAGGGTGTCGGGGTCTCGCACGAGGCGATCGTCAACCGCCTGCTGTGGATGCAGCACGAGTATCGGCTGAACGCCGACGACGTGGTGCTGCAGAAGACTCCGTCGACCTTCGACGTCTCGGTGTGGGAGTTCTTCTGGGCTC
>NZ_LVCU01000383.1:0-1270 GCF_001647185.1 Rhodococcus sp. EPR-147 | reverse complement strand
GGTGGTGCACTTCGTACCGTCGATGATGTCTGTCTTCGTCCCCGAGGTGGAGCGACGCCGAGCATCGGGTGCCACACTGCGGCTGGTGTTCGCATCCGGCGAGGCACTGGCTCCCACCACGGCTCGTGCACTACGCCGAGCGGTGAAGGGAGTCGAGCTGCACAACCTCTACGGTCCGACGGAGGCTGCCGTCGACGTCACCTATCACGCTGTCACGGACGAGGATTCGGACGTGATGCCGATCGGTGCGCCGGTGTGGAACACCGCCGTGTACGTGCTCGACTCGCGGCTGAATCCCACTCCCGTCGGTGTCGCAGGTGAGCTCTATCTCGCAGGTACGCAGCTGGCTCGCGGCTACGTGAGCCGCCCCGACCTGACCGCGGATCGCTTCGTGGCACATCCGTTCGCAACGAACGGGCAGCGCCTCTATCGGACCGGCGACGTGGTGCGGTGGAACCGTGACGGCGAGCTGGAGTACGTGGGTCGTTCGGATTTCCAGGTGAAGCTGCGCGGCCTGCGCATCGAACTCGGCGAGATCGAATCCGCATTGCTGGCACAACGCTCCATCTCTCAGGCAGTCGTCGTGGTCCGCAACGACCAACTCGTCGGGTACGTCGTACCGTCCGGTGCCTCGGTGGAGACCGGAGCCGTCCTCGGTGCCCTGCGCTCTCGACTCGCGGAGTACATGGTGCCGTCGACGCTGATCGTGCTCGAGGAGTTTCCGCTCGGTGCCAGCGGAAAGCTCGACCGCAAGGCTCTGCCCGATCCCGCTTTCGAGGTGACCGAGTACCGGGAACCGACCAACGACATCGAACGCACCGTTGCGGAGGTCTTCGCCCAGGTCCTCGGAGTCGAGCGCGTCGGTCTCGACGACGACTTCTTCGAGCTCGGCGGAAACTCCCTCATCGCAACACAACTGGTGTCACGACTGGGCGTCGCCATGGACACTCGAATTGCGGTCCGAGAGCTGTTCGACACCTCCACGGTGGCCGATCTGGCCGCGCGGTTGGGCACACTCGTCGCCACCGGAAGCCGTCCGCCGCTGGTGCCTCAGCAACGGCCGCAACACATTCCGTTGTCGCTCGCGCAGCAGCGGATGTGGTTCCTGAACAAGTTCGACGTCGAATCCGCAGCCAACAACATCCCGATCGCCGTGCGACTGTCCGGTCTGCTGGACCGTCGCGCAATGCAGATCGCGGTCGCGGACGTCGTGGCTCGGCAGGAGTCCCTGCGCACGGTGTTCCCGGAGACCGACGGAACCGCACATCAG
>NZ_LVCU01000382.1:0-15034 GCF_001647185.1 Rhodococcus sp. EPR-147 | reverse complement strand
GACCACCGGATTCGACCTGTCGAAGGACCTGCCCTTCCGAACCAGGCTCTTCGAGGTCAGCCCCACCGAGCACCTGCTGGTGTTCGTCGTCCACCACATCGCGGCCGACGGGTTCTCACTGGGCCCGCTCACCCGAGACGTGATGAACGCGTACGCGGCTCGCTCGCTCAACCAGGAGCCCTTCTGGTCTCCGCTGCCCGTCGACTACGCCGATTACAGCCTCTGGCAGCGCGAAGTACTCGGTTCCGAGGACGACCCGCAGTCGGTCGTCTCGCAGCAGATCGACTACTGGACAGCCACGCTGGCCGGCCTTCCGGATCAGCTCGACGTGCCGTCCGACCGACCGAGGCCTGTCGTGGCGTCGAACCGTGGCGCGCTCGTACGCTTCTCCATCGACGAAGATCTGCACCGCGCGCTGATCGATGCCGCCAGAGCAGAGAACGCCTCGCTGTTCATGGTGGTGCACACCTCGTTGGCCGTACTGCTGTCGCGGTTGTCCGGCGAGGCCGACATCGCGATCGGCACCCCGGTCGCCGGTCGCGGTGAGGCCGCCCTCGACGACTTGATCGGCATGTTCGTCAACACGCTGGTGTTGCGCACCGAGACCGACACGTCACGGCGATTCGACCAGGTTCTCGCCGACACCCGCGAGACCGACCTGTCGGCTCTGGCCCACGTGGACGTACCGTTCGAGCGGCTGGTCGAAATTCTCAACCCCGCCCGATCCACGGCTCGGCATCCCCTCGTGCAGGTGGTACTCGCGTTCCAGAACCTGGGACAGAAGGATCTCGAACTGCCGGGACTGTCGGTCTCCGGTGTCGATTTCGAGACGCTGGTCGCACTGTTCGATCTGCAGTTCACGTTCGTCGAGTCGATCGGTCCGGCCGGTGCCCCACAGGGCATGGTCGTCGACGTCACCTACGCCACCGATCTCTTCGACGAAGCCACGGTTGTCACGCTTGGCGATCGGTTGATCACTGTTCTCGAAGCCGTCGCCGACAACCTCTCGACCGTGGTCGGCGACATCGAGCTGCTCGAGCCCGTCGAACGCAGTCGGGTGCTGGTGGAGTGGAACGACACCGCGCACGAGCTCGACCGGGCACAGACGTTGGCCTCGCTCGCCGGACAGGTCGACTCGACCTCCGCCGCACTGATTTTCGAGGGCGACACGCTCGGCTACGGCGAATTCCAGGAACGGGTCTCCCGTCTGGCGCGGTTCCTGATCGCCCGCGGTGTCGGACCCGAGAGCGCGGTGGGCATCGCTGCCCGTCGCTCGGTGGAACTCCTCGTCGGCATTCACGCGATCATCGCCGCCGGCGGTGCGTACGTACCGATCGATCCGGACCAGCCGACCGAGCGGATCGCACACATTCTCGGAACCGCGGAACCGGTCTGCGTGCTGACCACCTCACGTGACGCGGTGGAAGCCGACGGCTACGAGGTGCTCGATATCGACACCCTCGATCTGTCCGGCTTCTCCGATGCACCGATCACCGACGCGGACCGAATCAGTGCGCTCGCACCGTCCAACACCGCCTACGTCATCTTCACCTCGGGTTCGACCGGGCAGCCCAAGGGCGTGGCCGTCTCACACGAGGCGATCGTCAACCGCCTGCTGTGGATGCAGTCGGAGTACGAGCTGAGCCCCGATGACGTGGTGCTGCAGAAGACC
Organism: Rhodococcus sp. EPR-147; assembly: GCF_001647185.1. Taxonomy (NCBI): domain Bacteria; kingdom Bacillati; phylum Actinomycetota; class Actinomycetes; order Mycobacteriales; family Nocardiaceae; genus Rhodococcus; species Rhodococcus sp. EPR-147. Next base: position 13,362 of record NZ_LVCU01000382.1, on the reverse strand, counting down.
CCCGTCACGTTCGACGTGTCGGTGTGGGAACTGTTCTGGCCGTTGCAGATCGGCGCCACGTTGGTCATCGCCAAGCCCGACGGCCATCGTGACCCTCAGCACCTGCTCGAGACGATCGAGGCACAGTCGGTCACCACGGCGCACTTCGTACCCTCGTTGCTCGAGGTCTTCGTCTCCGTCGTGGCAGCTGCGCCGTCGCCTGCGGCTGGCTCTCTGCGGACGCTGTTCGCATCAGGAGAGGCGCTGCCCGCCGAGGTCGGCGATAGGCTCCGTCGCGTCCTGCCGGGCGTGGCTCTGCACAACCTCTACGGCCCCACCGAGGCGGCCGTCGACGTCACCTACCACGCAGTGACGGAGGCGGACGTCGACCTCGTCCCGATCGGTGTCCCCGTGTGGAACACCAGAACGTACGTCCTCGACGCTCGACTGTCTCCGGTCGCTCCTGGGGTTGCCGGGGAGCTGTACCTCGCCGGAGTTCAACTGGCCCGCGGATATCTCGGACGAACGGACCTGACGGCCGATCGATTCCTTCCCGACCCGTTCGGAGAACCGGGCTCGCGCATGTACCGCACCGGTGACCTGGTGCGCTGGCGCGCGGCGTCCCCCGGTTCAGGACGGTTGGAGTACCTGGGCCGCACCGACTTCCAGGTCAAGCTTCGAGGACTGCGCATCGAACTCGGCGAGATCGAGACCGTGCTGCGCAAGCATCCGTCCGTGGAATCCGCCGTCGTACTGGTTCGGCAGACCGTTGCCGCGGGCGATCAGCTGGTCGCATACGTCGTACCCACGGTCGGCGGGACCGTCGACGTCGCCGAACTGACGGAGTTCGCGTCGCGTTCGCTCGCGAGCTACATGGTCCCGGCCGCGACCGTCGTACTCGACGCGCTGCCACTGACGCCCAACGGCAAGCTCGATCGTCGCGCTCTGCCGGAGCCGAACATCGAGCAGCGTGTGTTCCGTGCACCGACCACCACGTCGGAAACCGTTGTGGCAGAGGTCTTCCGCGATGTTCTCGGCATCGATGTGGTCGGTGTCGACGACGAGTTCTTCGCGCTCGGCGGCAACTCCCTCGTCGCCACGAGAGTGGCGTCCAGAATCGGCGCGGCACTCGACACCACGGTGACCGTTCGGACGATTTTCGAGGCATCGACCGTGTCCGCCCTGGCGGCCAAGCTCGACGAGCTCTCGGGTTCGGGCCGTCGAATTCCGTTGGTGCGCACCGACTTGCCGGATCTGGTGCCGCTCTCGCTCGCGCAGCGCCGGATGTGGTTCCTCAACCGGTTCGACCCGGAGTCCGCGACGGAGAACCTCCCCGTCGCCATCGAGCTCAGTGGCAATCTCGACATCCCCGCTCTGCGCGCAGCAGTGGCCGACGTGATCGAGCGGCACGAGTCGCTGCGAACGGTCTACCCCGAGGTCGACGGTGTGGCCTCCCAGGTGATCGTTCCGGCGGAGCGGGTGGTTCCCGATCTGATGCCGACTGCGACCACCACAGCCGAACTGCCGGCGGCGCTGGCGGCGCTGGCCATGGGCGGGTTCGACGTCACCGCGGAGCCGCCGTTGCGTGCTGCGCTGTTCGAGCTGGGCTCGGACCGCCACGTTCTGGCGTTCGTCACCCACCACATCGCTGCAGACGGCTTCTCGATCGGCCCCATGACTCGGGATCTGATGGTCGCGTACGCGGCCCGGAGCGCGGGCACCGAGCCCGGTTGGGCTCCGCTCGCCGTCCGCTACGTCGACTACACCCTCTGGCAGCAGGCCGTTCTCGGTTCCGAGGACGATCCGTCGTCACCGGTCTCGAACCAGATTCGGCACTGGACGAGGGCATTGGCGTCGCTGCCGGACGAGGTCACCTTCCCCGGCGATCGCGCCCGCCCGGACAGGTCGTCGTATCGCGGCGGCAACATCACGCTGGCCCTCGACGCAGCCACGCACGGACGCCTCGGCGACGTGGCCCGCGCCAACCAGAGCTCACTGTTCATGGTGCTGCACTCCTCGCTCGCCGTGCTGTTGGCCCGGCTGTCCGGTGAGACCGACATCGCGATCGGTACTCCGGTCGCAGGACGCGGTGAGGCCGCGCTCGACGACGTCATCGGGATGTTCGTCAACACGCTGGTGCTGCGGACCGACATCGATCACGGCAGCGCCTTCACCGAGCTGCTGGCTCGGGCACGCGAGACCGACCTGTCGGCGTTCGCCCACGCCGAGGTGCCGTTCGAGCGGCTCGTCGAGGTACTCGACCCACCGCGGTCGGCGGCTCGGCACCCGCTCGTCCAGGTGATGCTCACCGTGCAGAACATGGAGCAGACCGAGCTCGAACTCCCCGGCCTGAGCGTGCGCGGAGTCGATCTCGACGTCGAGACGGCCAAGTTCGACGTTCAGTTCACGTTCACCGAGAACCACGTCGACGGCGGCATGACCGTCGACGTCACCTTCGCTCGCGATCTCTACGACGACAGCACAGCGCGTGTGATCGGGGAACGCCTGATCCGCGTCCTCGAGTCCGTGGCAAGCGATCCGGGTCAGCGAATCGGCGACGTCCCCATGATGGACGACGCCGAACGCGGCCGTGTTCTCGCACTCGCCCAGGACGCGCCTGCCGTTGCCGATTCGCTCGACACGATCGTCGATCTCTTCGCCGCTCGGGTGGCCGAGGACCCGGACGCTCCCGCAGTGGTGTTCGAGGGTGCCTCCAGGAGCTACCGAGAGATCGACGAGTCCTCGACGGCACTGGCGAGAATTCTCGCCGGCCAGGGGGTCGGGCCGGAGTCGCTGGTGGCCGTCGTGCTGCCGCGTACCGCCGATCTCGTCGTCGCACTGCTCGCGGTGCTCAAAGCCGGCGGTGCCTACGTTCCGATCGATCCGTCCTACCCGGCCGACCGTATCGAGTTCGTACTCACCGATTCTCGTCCGGTGGCCGTCCTGACGTGGACCGGTGTGGACGTGGAGCTCCCCGCAGCGCTTCCCCGGATCGATATCGACACCGCCTCGACGGTGGGCGACGTGTCGGTGGCCGAGCCGATTCCGGCCACCGCGGCTGCGACGGCGTACGTGATCTACACCTCGGGCTCGACGGGCAAGCCCAAGGGCGTACTCGTTCCGCATCGGAACGTCGTACGGCTGTTGGCGAACACCGAGCGGCACTTCGACTTCGGTCGAGGCGACGTGTGGACGCTGTTCCACTCGTTCGCGTTCGACTTCTCGGTGTGGGAACTGTGGGGCCCGCTCACCACCGGCGGCAGCGTCGTCGTGGTCGACTACTTCACCTCCAGGTCGCCGGAAGCATTGCGAGAGCTGCTCGTTCGTGAGCGTGTCACCGTTCTCAACCAGACTCCGTCGGCGTTCTACCAGCTCGATCAGGTCGATCGGACCGCAGGCTCGACAGGCGACTATTCGTTGCGGTACGTCGTGTTCGGTGGCGAGGCGCTGGAACTGCGACGACTGGCCGGTTGGTTCGATCGTCACGGCGACGAATCCCCGCAACTGGTCAACATGTACGGCATCACCGAAACCACCGTCCACGTCTCGCATCGCGTCGTGGACGCGCAGTCCGCAGCGCAGGCTTCGGGATCTCTGGTGGGACGCGCCATCTCCGGGCTCTCGGTCTACGTACTGGATTCGCGGCTGTCGCTGGTACCCGCAGGCGTACCGGGGGAGATGTACGTCTCCGGTGGTCAGGTTGCGCGCGGGTATCTCGGCCGAGCCGGTTTGAGCGCGACGAGGTTCGTCGCCGATCCCTTCGCAGGCGACGGATCGGTCCTGTACCGCACCGGCGACGTGGCACGGTGGTCGACCGACGGCGAACTCGAATTCGTCGGTCGCGCCGACGATCAGGTCAAGATCCGCGGTTTCCGAATCGAGCTGGGCGAGGTCGAATCCGCCGTCGCGTCCGCTCCTGCCGTCGGGCAGGCCGCGGTGATCGTGCGCGAGGACACTCCCGGTGCCGCACGCCTGGTTGCCTACGTCGTGCCCGCGGCCGAGTCGACCATCGACATCGACGTCGTCAGGGCAGCGATCGGGGAGCACCTTCCCGAGTACATGGTGCCCTCGGCGTTCGTGGTCCTCGACGCGATTCCGTTGACCGGCAACGGAAAACTGGACCGACGAGCGCTGCCCGAGCCGGCCGCGCGCGCACGTGAGTTCCGAGCACCGACCACTCCGGTGGAGGAAATGGTCGCCGACGTGTTCGCCGAGGTTCTCGGAGTGGAGCGCGTCGGTCTCGACGACGACTTCTTCGAGCTCGGCGGCAATTCGCTGGTGGCAACGCAGGTGGTGTCCAGGCTGGGAGCCGCAGCGGACACCACTGTCCCCGTCCGCGCACTGTTCGAGGCCCCGACCGTCGCGGCTCTGGCAGCGCGGGTCGAGCAGGGTTCGGGCGCAGGCGCGCGTCCGGCGCTGGTGGCATCGACGCGACCGAGCCGAGTGCCGCTCTCGCTCGCGCAGCAGCGGATGTGGTTCCTCAACCGCTTCGATTCCGAGTCCACGGCGTACAACATCCCGTTCGCGCTTCGGCTCAGCGGGCGTCTCGACGTCGACGCGTTGCAGCGTGCCGTCTCCGACGTGATCGAACGTCACGAGACTCTGCGATCGGTCTACCCGGATTCACCCGAAGGCCCGCATCAGGTGATCGTGCCGATGTCCCAGGTGCCCACCACTCTCGAGGTGATCGACACCGACGCGGAGTCGGTGACCGCGCGGGTTCTGGAGCTCCTGTCGGCGACGTTCGACGTCACCACCCAGGTTCCGCTGAAGACCGCACTCTTCCGAGTCTCGAACACCGAATTCGTACTCGGCATGGTCATCCACCACATCAGCGCCGACGGTCTGTCGGTGATGCCGCTGTCCACCGACGTCATGACCGCATACGCCGCGCGCACCCGTGGTTCCGATCCGGCGTGGGCGCCGTTGCCGGTGCAGTACGCCGACTACGCGCTGTGGCAACGCCAGGTTCTCGGATCCGAGGAGGATTCGGAATCGATTGCTGCGCAGCAGATTCGGTACTGGGAAAGCGCTCTGGCCGAGCTGCCCGAGCAGATCGAACTACCGCTCGATCGCCCGCGACCCGCCGAGCAGACCTTCCGGGGCAGCCGCGTCGACTTCCGGATCGACGCAGCCGCGCACGCTCGACTGACCGAACTGGCACGCGCACGTAACGCGACGGTGTTCATGGCCGTGCACGCGGCGTTCGCCGTGCTGCTCTCGCGCATGTCGGGATCGTCGGACATCGTCGTCGGAACTCCGATCGCGGGTCGCGGCGAAGCGGAGATCGAGAACCTCGTCGGGATGTTCGTGAACACGTTGGTGCTGCGGCTCGACGTGGCGGGCGGTGCGAGCTTCGAGGACCTCCTCGACGCGGCTCGGGAAACCGATCTGCAGGCTTTCGCCAACTCCGACATACCGTTCGAGCGGCTCGTCGAGGTCGTCAACCCCACCCGGTCGACGGCGCGTCACCCGCTGTTCCAGGTCGGCTTCTCGTTCCAGAACTTCGCGCGCCGAGAATTCGAGCTCGACGGACTGGATATCTCGGCCCTGGACACCGAGACCGGAACGTCGCAGTTCGACCTGCATCTGATCGTCTCCGACGCATCGAGCGGCGACGAGGCGTCGGGCGGGGCCGATGCGTTGTTGACCTACGCGACCGACCTGTTCGACGAGCGCACCGCGCGTTCGCTCGTAGCCCGGTTCGAGGCCGTGCTCGACGCTGTCACAGCGGCACCGTCGACCCCGATCGGCGATCTCGATCTGTTCCTCGACGGTGAGCTGCCCGCCATTGTCGAGGAATGGAACGACACCGACCGCGAGTTCGATTCGGCAGATGGCACCACGCTCGCCGATCTGTTCGCGGGCTCGGCAGCGCGCAACGGTGACGCCGTTGCACTCGTGCACGACGACGGCACACTGACGTACGGCGAGTTCTCCGAGCGGGTGTCGCGTCTGGCCCGTCATCTGATCGGTCTGGGTGTCGGACCCGAAGTGCCGGTGGGGCTTGCCATTCGGCGTTCGGTGGATCTGCTCGTCGGCATGTACGCCGTCTCCGTGGCCGGAGGTGCCTATGTTCCGATCGATCCGGATCAGCCGGCCGAGCGCAACGCGCTCGTGTTGGAGACCGCAGCTCCGCTGTGCGTACTGACATCCGGTGCTGTCGGCCCGGAGATCTCCTCTGCAGCAACGGTCGTCGATCTGGCGCAACTCGATCTCGAGGGCTACTCGTCCGCGCCGGTCGAGACCTCCGAGCGCTGCGGTGAACTCTCCGCCGACACCACGGCCTACGTCATCTTCACGTCCGGCTCCACCGGCCGGCCCAAGGGCGTGGCGGTCTCGCACGGCGCAGTGGTCAACCAGTTGAACTGGCTGCGCGCGGAGTACGGCCTCGACGGAACCGATGCGTCTCTGCTCAAGACCGCAGCGACGTTCGACCTGTCGGTGTGGGAGTTCTGGTCGCAACTGACCTCGGGTGGGCGACTCGTCATCGCGAACCCGGAGGGTCATCGCGATCCCGACTACCTGCTCACGCTGATCCGTCGGCACGCGGTGACGACGTTGCATCTGGTGCCGTCGATGTTGTCGATGCTCGGCACCGTTGCCGCGGGCGAGCTGTCACCCGATCTGCGACGTGTCCTGGCCATCGGTGAAGCACTACCCGCAGCGGTGGCACAGGACTTCCGGCGGCACAACGGTTCCACCGAGCTGTTCAACCTCTACGGCCCGACCGAGGCTGCGGTGTCGGTGACCTCGCATCCGGTCACCGATGCCGACACCGTCACCGTGCCGATCGGCGTGCCCGAGGCAAACACCGCCGTGTTCGTGCTGGACTCGCGCCTTCATCCGGTTCCTGCCGGAGTCACGGGAGAGCTCTATCTCGCCGGTGCGCAGCTGGCGCGAGGATATTTCGGCCGAGCAGACCTGACCGCCGAACGGTTCGTCGCGAATCCGTTCGACGCGAACGGAACGCGGATGTATCGCACGGGCGACCTCGTGCGCTGGCGGATTCCGCTCGTCGACGACGCACCCGCGGCGGCCCGCCTCGAATACATCGAGCGTGCCGATTTCCAGGTCAAGATTCGCGGCTTCCGCATCGAACTCGGTGAGATCGAGGCAGCCCTGCGCACACAGGCGACGGTGGCCGACACCGCCGTCGTGGTGCACTCCGGCGAATCGATGGGGGACCAGTTGGTCGCCTACGTCGTCGGTACGTCCGGAGCAGTACTCGACGTGGCGAGTGTCGAAGCCGAACTCGCCCGCGCCGTGCCGTCGTACATGGTTCCGGCAGCGTTCGTCGTCCTCGATGCCCTTCCGCTCAACGCCAACGGCAAACTGGATCGACGGGCACTTCCGGCACCGCAGTTCGAGGTTGCCGAGTTCCGCGCCCCGGTCACTCCGGTCGAAGAGATCGTCGCGGCCACCGTGGCGGAACTGCTCGGTCTGGACCGTGCCGGACTCGACGACGATTTCTTCGCGCTCGGCGGAAACTCTTTGGTCGCAACGCAATTGGTCTCGCGGCTGGGCCAGGCTCTCGACGCCCAGATCCCGGTGCGAGCTGTGTTCGCGGCCTCGACCGTCGCAGGCCTGGCCGCCCACATCGCCCCGCTCGTCGGGGGCGGTGCGCGCCGAGAACTGACCGTTCGTGAGCGGCCCGATCTGCTTCCACTCTCGATCGCTCAGGAAAGAATGTGGACGATCAACCGGATCGACCCCGGTTCCTCGGCGTACAACATTCCTGTCGCGGTCCGGCTGACCGGCGCACTCGACGTCGACTCCCTGCGTGGGGCATTCGACGACGTTCTGGGGCGCCACGAAATTCTGCGCACGGCGTACCCCGATTCTGTGGACGGGCCGGTGCAGCAGATCGTTTCCGTCGCCGAGGTAGGGGTCGATCTGACGCCCGAGCGGGTGGAACCGGATGCAGTGATCTCCCGCCTGACCGAGACCCTCGGTGCCGGGTTCGACGTCACGAAGTCGGTGCCGGTGCGCGCTGCGTTGCTGCAGGTCGCCGACAACGAGCATGTGCTCGCCGTGGTGGCACACCACATTGCTGCCGACGGTTTCTCGATGGGTCCGCTGATCCGTGATGTCATGGTGGCGTACACCGCTCGGATTGCGGGGGAGATGCCGGCATGGACTCCGCTGCCGGTCCAGTACGCCGACTTCGCGCTGTGGCAGCGTGACGTGCTCGGCAGCGAGAACGATCCCGAGAGTCCACTCGCGAAGCAACTGGCGTATTGGACGACCGAGTTGGCAGGAGCGCCGGAACAGTTGGCACTTCCGCTGGATCGGCCGCGACCGCCTCGCCCGACGATGCACGGTGCCTCGTACGAATTCTCGTTCGGCACCGACATCGCATCGGCGATCGAGAAGATCGCTCGCGAACACTCCGCGACGACGTTCATGGTGGTGCACAGTGCCTTCGCCGTGCTGCTCTCGAGGCTGAGCAACTCCTCCGACATCAGCATCGGCACACCCACTGCCGGTCGCGGTGAACAGCAACTCGACGAGCTCGTCGGCATGTTCGTCAACACGCTCGTGCTGCGAACTCGACTCGATCAGGGCGGCACGTTCGCCGAGCTGCTGCAGCAGGCCAAGGACAAGGATCTGGCAGCGTTCGGCCACGCCGACGTCCCGTTCGAGCGGCTCGTCGACGCACTGGGCCGGGCGCGGTCGAGTGCCTACACTCCGCTGTTCCAGGCGATGCTGACGTTCCAGAACCACGTGACCGGATCGTTCGAGTTGCCGGGTCTGCACGTGCAGGCCTTGCCCGCGGGCGACGACCAGGCCAAGTTCGATCTGCAGCTGACCGCCGTCGAACGATTCGACGACACCGGAGCACTGCGCGACATCGAGGCGACGTTCACCTACGCGACGGCGATCCTCGACGAGTCGTCGATCGCGACGTTCGCAGATCGGCTGCTGCGGATTCTGAACGCTGTTGTCTCGGATCCGGATGTGGTGCTGCGGTCCATCGACATCCTCTCCGAGGAGGAGAAGGCGGAGTTCGCACCGCGAACCAAGCCCAAGACGGTGGACGATCTGCCCGATCTCGTTGCCCGCGCAGCGGCCGTCGCACCCGATGCGGTGGCACTCGAACACGAGTCGACGACGGTAGATTTCGCTGCTCTGCACGCCAAACTGGCTCAGATGTCGGCAACGATGGGCTCGGCGATGAAGCCGCAGGCTCTGGTGACGGTCACTCTGTCGGCACTGGTTCCGGGGATCTTGCCCGCCCTCGGTGCGGAGGGGCTGAACACCGCTCTGGCATCGTTGATCGAACGGGCGGAGTCGGTGATCGCGTCGTCGTGACGAATGCCGAGCTCGCCGGTTGTGCACGTGGATCGATCAGGAGGAAAAGGTAGATGGCGGTAGGACGTCGAAGCGATGCAGCTCTGACGGTCGAGGACCTTCCGCGCTTGGTTCGGAGCGTCGCAGCGGTCGAACCCGACCGCGTAGCTCTCACGCACCTCGGTACGGAACTGACCTACGCCCGCCTGGACGAGGAGATCACCACCCTCGATGCGGCCATGGGGGGCGTCCTCGGCCCCGACGCGCTGGTCCCGGTCGTGTTGTCCAACACGCTTGCAGGCCTCATCGAGGCCACCGAGGGTGGTCTGGACGCGGTCGTGTCCACCGTCGTCGCGGATGCGGTGTCGGTTCTCGGCGACGACGAGTCGACGTCGAGCTCCGCCCATCCCGAAGCCGCCACGCTGTACGCGCTGTTCGCCGATCAGGCCGAGCGCACCCCGGACGCACCTGCCCTCGTCTTCGGCGACGACACGCGAACCTACGCCGAGTTCGCCGCCTCGGTGGAGCGTCTCGCCCGCGTGCTGATCGCACGTGGAGTCGGCCCCGATTCAGCGGTGGGACTGTCGATCCGCCGATCGTTCGATCTGCTGGTGGGTATGTACGCCGTCGCCGCAGCAGGCGGAGCCTACGTGCCGTTGGACCCGGATCATCCGGTCGACCGACTCGGCTACGTTCTCGACATCGCGACACCTGTCCTGGTCCTGACGACCACGAACGACCTACCGCAGTTGCCCGACGGCACCGCCACCGTTCTCGTCGACGAGCTCGACCTGACCGATGTGCCGGAAGGACGGATCACCGATGCGGATCGGCTCTCCGCCCTGACCGAGGACGATCTCGCCTACGTCATCTTCACCTCCGGTTCGACGGGACGTCCGAAGGGTGTGGCGGTGAGCCACCGGGCCATCGTCGCCAACATCTCCTGGCGGCAGCGGGAGTACTCGATGAGTGCTGCCGACGTCGTGTTGCAGAAGACTCCGTTCACGTTCGACGTATCGGTGTGGGAGTTCTTCTGGCCGTTGCAGATCGGTGCCACGCTCGTGATCGCCGAGCCCGAGGGGCACCGCGACCCCGCCTACCTCGCCCGCGTCATCGGCGAGCGCGGCGTGAGCGTGACACACTTCGTGCCCTCCATGCTCTCGGTGTACGTCGCCGAACCCACTGCTGTGCAGGCTGATTCGCTTCGGATGGTGTTCGCCTCCGGCGAAGCGCTTCCGGCGCGCACCGTCAACGCGTTCCACGAGATCTCGAACGCGGAACTGCACAACCTGTACGGTCCCACCGAAGCGGCCGTCGACGTCACGTACTACCGAACCCAGCAGGTGGAAGAAGCCTCGGTTCCCATCGGCGCTGCAGTCGACGACACCGATCTGTACGTGCTCGACGAAGGACTGCGGCGATCGCCCCGTGGAGTCGAGGGTGAGCTCTATCTTGCGGGCGTGCAGCTCGCTCGCGGATATCTCGGACGCACCGACCTGACAGCCGATCGGTTCGTGGCCGACCCGTTCGGTGAGCCGGGTGACCGCATGTACCGCACCGGCGACCTGGTGCGTCGACGCGGCGACGGCCTCATCGAGTACATCGGGCGCACCGACTTCCAGGTCAAGCTGCGCGGTCTGCGTATCGAGCTGGGCGAAATCGAATCGGCCCTGCTCGCCGAGCCTGAGGTGACCCAGGCGGCTGTACTGCTTCATTCGTCGGAGCAGTCGGAACAACAGCTCGTCGGCTACGTCGTCAGTACCGATCCCGATCTCGACCACGACGGCCTCGCGGACGCGGTGAGACGCCGCATGCCCGAGTACATGGTGCCGTCGGTGTTCGTCGTCCTGGACGAGTTTCCGCTGAACGCCAGCGGAAAGCTCGACCGAAAAGCGTTGCCCGCGCCCGATTTCGCGTCCCTGGCGCGGGAATACCGCGCACCGAGCACGGAGACCGAGTCGGCATTGGTCGCGATCTTCGAGACCGTCCTCGGCCTCGACCGCATCGGCGTCGACGACGACTTCTTCGTCCTCGGTGGAAACTCGCTCAATGCCACCCGCGTGATCGCGCGGGTCAACGCCGAGCTGGGCACTGCGGTGGATGTGCGGTCGTTCTTCGACGCACCGACCGTCGCCGAACTGGCCGCCGCAGTCGACGCCGCAGGCTCGACGCACGCGCGACCGGCGTTGGTTGCGCAGCAGCGGCCCGAACGTGTGCCGCTGTCGCTTGCCCAACAACGGATGTGGTTCCTCAACCGATTCGAGCCGGACTCGGCTGTCAACAACATCCCGGTCGCCATCGCGTTGAGTGGAGAACTCGACTTCACGGCCCTGCAGTCGGCCTTGGTCGACGTGTTGGATCGGCACGAGTCACTACGGACGGTCTACCCCGACCACGACGGTGTCGGCTTCCAGCTGGTGCTCGAATCGGATTCGGTGACAGTGGAACTGGAGCGAGCGACGGCAACCGAGGCCGACGTGCCCGCCGTGCTGCTCGAGTTCGCACTCAGGCCCTTCGATCTGGCGGTACAGCTGCCCTTGCGGGCGGTGCTTCTCGAAACGTCCGAGACCGAGCACGTGCTCGCGTTCGTGGTACACCACATCGCGGCCGACGGATTCTCGATGGGCCCGCTGACCCGCGACGTGGTGGCGGCCTATGTGGCACGCACCAGCGGGCAGGAACCACAATGGACTCCGCTCGAGGTGCAGTACGCCGACTTCACGCTGTGGCAGAGGGCCGTCCTCGGTAGCGAGGACGATCCGGATTCGCTGATCTCGGCGCAGGAGAACTACTGGCGGCACCAGCTCGGTGGTGCTCCCGACCAATTGGAGCTACCCACCGATCGCCCCCGCCCGGCGGTCGCCACGACCAACGGCGGTACACACACGTTCGAGATCGACGCCGAACTGGTCCGCGAGCTGGAGAAGCTCGGAAGAGAACACAGCGCAACGACGTTCATGGTCGTGCACGCCGCACTGGCCGTGCTGTTGGCCAAGCTCGCGGCCGCCGACGACATCAGTATCGGTACGCCGGTCGCCGGTCGTGGTGATGCGGCCCTCGACGACGTCGTCGGGATGTTCGTCAACACACTGGTGCTGCGCACCGAAGTCGATCCACGGGCGTCGTTCGACGATCTGCTGCGCGAGATCCGTGAGGTGGATCTCGCCGCGTTCTCGCACGCCGAGGTGCCGTTCGAGCGTCTGGTGGACGTGTTGGCCCCGGTGCGCTCGCAGGCACGGCACCCGCTGTTCCAGGTGATGTTGACGTTCCAGAACCTGGACCGAACGTCGGTGGAGCTTCCCGGCTTGACCATCGCGGCGGTCGACTACGAGGCAGACCTGGCGAAGTTCGATCTGCAGGTGACGTTGTGGGATTCGGCTCCGGCCGGCTCCGAGCCCGCGGGCCTGACCGTCGCTCTGACCTATGCCGCGGACCTCTTCGAGAAATCGACGATGGACCGGTTCGGTGAGCGGTTCGTTCGTGTTCTTCGTGCGATCACCGCAGCGCCTGCCGCAGCCGTCGGCGATATCGACCTGCTCGACTCGGTCGAGCGCAATTCGGTGCTGGAGTTCGGTTCGGGGCCTGCACACGAGATCCCCGGCGGGACAACATTGGTGGGGCAGTTCGACGCTCGCGTCGAGCAGACCCCCGATGCGCAGGCCCTGGTGTTCGAGGACGTGCGGCTGACGTACGCCGAGCTCGACGCGCGCGCGAACCGCCTGGCGCGATACCTGTTGTCCGTGGGTGTCGGAACCGATTCGACGGTCGGCCTCGCGGCCGGTCGCAGTATCGAGTTGCTCGTCGGTATGTACGCGATCGCCAAGGCCGGTGCCGCGTACGTACCCATCGACCCGGCTCAGCCGTCGGAGCGCAACGAGTACATCGTGAGCACGGCCTCGCCGGTACGGGTGCTCTCGAGCACCCGAGACCACGTCGAGTTCTCGGGTGTGGAGACGGTGGACATCGACACCGTGGACGTGTCGCAATTCTCGTCGGCACCGGTGACCGATGCGGAGCGGACGGCACCGCTGCGGGCAGAGAACCTCGCATACGTCATCTTCACCTCGGGTTCGACGGGTCGCCCGAAGG
>NZ_LVCU01000381.1:0-15107 GCF_001647185.1 Rhodococcus sp. EPR-147 | reverse complement strand
AAGACGCCTGCGACGTTCGACGTGTCGGTGTGGGAGTTCTTCTGGGCCTTCCAGGTCGGCGCATCGGTGGTCCTCGCGGTTCCCGAGGGTCATCGGGATCCGTCGTACCTGCTCGATGTCATTGCACGCGAACATGTTTCGGTGGTGCACTTCGTGCCGTCGATGATGTCGGTGTTCGCACCGGAGGCGCAGCGTAGGCCGGACGCGGGAGCGTCGCTGCGTACGGTGTTCGCCTCGGGGGAGGCACTTGCGCCCGCTACTGCACATTCGCTGCGCCGCGCGCTCCCGCAGGTGACGGTGCACAACCTGTACGGCCCGACCGAAGCTGCCGTCGACGTGACCTATCACGCGGTCTCCGACGCGGACACCGCCGTGGTGCCGATCGGTTCACCGGTGTGGAACACCGCTGTGCGCGTTCTCGATTCGTCGTTGCGGCCGGTTCCGGTCGGGGTGTCGGGAGAGCTCTACCTCTCGGGTGTCCAGCTTGCACGGGGATACGTGAGCCGACCCGATCTGACCGCGGATCGCTTCGTTGCCGATCCGTTCGCAGTCGACGGTGAGCGGATGTACCGAACCGGCGACGTGGTGCGGTGGCTGTCCGCCGGTGAACTGGAGTACGTGGGCCGGTCCGACTTCCAGGTGAAGTTGCGTGGCCTACGTATCGAACTCGGCGAAATCGAATCGGCTCTGTTGGATCTGCCCGAGATCGCTCAGGCCGTGGTGCTCGTGCGACGAGAGCAACTGGTCGCCTACGTCGTCCCCACCGACGGTCCGGTCGATGTGGACCGGGTACGCACCGCGCTACGTGAACGTCTGGCCGAGTACATGGTGCCGTCCACCGTCGTGGAATTGGCGCAGTTCCCGCTCGGCGGAAGTGGCAAGCTCGATCGAAAAGCGCTGCCCGATCCGGAATTCGAGGCAACGCCCTACCGAGCACCGTCCGATCCGGTCGAAGAGATCGTCGCGAACGTGTTCGGCGCCGTTCTCGGACTCGACCGAGTCGGTGTGGACGACGACTTCTTCGCCCTCGGCGGCAACTCGCTCGTCGCCACTCAGGTCGCCGCACGACTCGGTGCCGAACTCGGTACCACGGTGCCCGTCCGAACGATGTTCGAGGCAGGCACGGTGGCAGCCTTGGCTGCTGCGTTGGAAAGCCACGTCGGCCACGGAGCATCCGCGCCTCTGGTGGCGCAGGAACGCCCCGAACGAATTCCGCTCTCACTCGCCCAGCAGCGGATGTGGTTCCTCAACCGATTCGAGCCCGAATCGGCGGTCAACAACATCCCCGTGGCGATCCGGCTCACCGGAGCACTCGACACCGCGGCCCTGAACGCGGCGGTCGTCGACGTTCTCGACCGGCACGAAGCACTGCGCACCGTATACCCGAGTGTGGACGGAGCGGGGCACCAGGTGATCCTGCCTGCCGAATCGGTGGCACCGGACCTGACGCCCACCACACCGTCCGCCTACGGTGCGGTGGCCGACCTGATCGCTTTCGCCTCCGAGGGATTCGACGTCACCCAGTCGATTCCCCTGCGCGCCAAATTGTTCCGGGTCACCGACGACGAGTACGTGCTGGTCGTCGTGGTTCACCACATCAGCGCGGACGGGTGGTCCATGGGGCCGCTGACCCGCGACGTGATGACGGCTTACCTCGCTCGTGTGGCCGGCGAGGCTCCGCAGTGGACGCCGCTGTCGGTTCAGTACGCCGACTTCGCGCTGTGGCAGCGCGCCGTGCTCGGCGACGACGCGGACCCGAGCAGCCTGATGGCAGCACAGGCGAACTACTGGCGTTCGGCCCTGGCGGACCTGCCCAGTGAGCTGACCCTGCCGTACGACCGGCCGCGTCCTGCGGTCCAGTCGTACTCGGGCGGGCGATTCCAGTTCGACATCGATGCGGATCTGCGCGCCTCGCTCGACGATCTGGCCCGGTCGACCGGAACCACGCTGTTCATGGTGCTCCACGGTGCGCTCGCGCTGTTCCTGGCTCGCATGTCCACCTCGGACGACGTCGCGGTGGGTACCGCCGTCGCAGGCCGCGGCGAGGCCGTCCTGGACGACGTGATCGGCATGTTCGTCAACACCCTGGTGCTCCGCACCTCGGTCGATCGAAGCAAGGGATTCACCGATCTCCTCGGCCACGTTCGGGACGTCGACCTCGATGCGTTCGCACACGCGGACATCCCCTTCGAGCGGCTCGTCGATCTGCTCGAACCCGAGCGCACGACGGCCAGACATCCGCTGTTCCAGGTGGCGATCGCGTTCGAGAACCTGCCACCGAGCGAATTCCAGCTACCCGGTCTGACGGTCTCGGCGGTCGACGTCGAGGTCGACACCGCCAAGTTCGACCTGTCGTTGACGCTGCACGAGAAGTCCGACGGCACCGGTCTGTCCGCCGGTTTCCTCTACGCGCGAGACCTGTTCGACGAGAACACGATCGAGGTCTTCTCGCGTCGTTTCCGTTGGCTGCTCGAAGCGATCGTGGCGACACCGAACACCCCGGTGGGCGATCTGTCCATCCTCTACGACGACGAGTACGACCGGCTCACCCACGTCCACGGCGACGACGTGTTGGCCGGCGGCACTCTGGCCGAGATCTTCGCTGCCGGAGCCGCACTCGACCCGTCGGCGACCGCGATACGCTACGAGGGCCGCTCGATCTCGTACGCCGAACTCGATGCGACGTCCTCGCAGCTCGCCCGGGTGCTCATCGAGCGCGGGGCCGGACCCGAATCCGTTGTGGCGCTGGGATTCCAGCGCTCCTACTTCATGGTGCTCGCGGTCTGGGCAGTGGCCAAATCCGGGGCTGCGCACCTACCCGTCGACCCGACGTACCCGCAGGATCGCATCGCTCACATGGTCTCGGACTCCGAGGCCGTACTCGGGCTGACCACCCGGGCGCATTCGGATCGGCTCGCCGGCGGACAGCAGGATCCGGTCTGGCTGAGCGTCGACGACGAGGAGTTCGTGGCCGAGGTCCGCACCCGCTCTGCCGAGCCGGTCACCGACGCCGACCGCCTGCGACCCGTCACGTTCCAGAACCCCGCCTACGTCATCTACACCTCGGGCTCGACGGGCAAGCCGAAGGGCGTCGTCGTCACGCACGCCGGACTCGGCGGCGTCCTCGACGCAGCAACCGATCTCTATCACCTGAAACCGGCCTCGAGGTTCCTGCACGTCTGCTCGCCGAACTTCGATCCGTCGGTTCTGGAGTGGATGGCGGCGTTCTCCGTCGGCGCGACGTTGGTCGTCGTACCGGCATCGATTCTCGGCGGCACCGAACTGGCCGAACTGCTGAAGGCGGAGAGGGTCACTCATACGATCATCACGCCTGCGGTACTCGGCACGATGGATCCCCACGGGATCGATTCGCTCGAGGTCCTCTCGGTGGGCGGCGACGTGACCACTCCCGAACTGCTGGCCCGATGGGCAGGGGATCGGAAGTACTTCAACGGGTACGGACCGACCGAGACGACGATCATCTCCAGCTTTGCCGAGTTGACGCCGGGCGAACCGATCACCATCGGTAGACCGATTCACGGCATGTCCGTGCTCATCCTCGATTCCCGACTCGAACCGGTTCCGACCGGTGTCGCGGGTGACCTCTATCTGTCGGGTGGTGCGCTCGCTCGCGGCTATCTCGGTAGGCCGGGTCTGTCGTCCGAGCGCTTCGTGGCCAACCCGTACGGCATCGACGGCGCACGGATGTATCGCACCGGCGACGTGGTGCGATGGACCGACGATCTGCAGCTGCAGTTCGTCGGACGCACCGACTTCCAGGTCAAGGTGCGCGGCTTCCGTATCGAGCTCGGCGAGATCGATTCCGCGCTCACCGCCGTTCCCGAGGTCGACTTCGCCGTCACAGTCGGGCACGAACTGCCCTCGGGCGTCACGACCCTCGTGTCCTACGTGCTCCCGACGCGTGGTTCCGTCGTCGACGTCGACGAGTTGACCGCATTCGTCGGAAAATCATTGCCGGCCTACATGATTCCGTCGTCGATCATCGTGCTCGACACCGTTCCGCTGACCCCTGTCGGCAAGTTGGATCGCGCCGCACTTCCCGCACCGGTGTTCGAGGCCCGTGAATTCCGAGCACCCACCACCGCGGTCGAAGAAATCGTCGCCGGAGTGTTCGCCGACGTCCTGCACATCGATCGAGTGGGGCTGGACGACGACTTCTTCGCCCTGGGCGGCAATTCGTTGATCGCCACCCAGGTGGTCTCGCGACTCGGCGCGGCCCTGGACACCGTCGTGCCGGTGCGCGCACTGTTCGAGAGCTCGACCGTCGCCGCGCTGGTGGCGCACGTGGAGAGCGCTGTCGGTTCGGGCGGTCGAGCCGCACTCGTGGCGGGTCCGCGTCCCGAGCGCCCGCCGCTCTCGCCTGCGCAGCAGCGGTACTGGTTCCTCAACCAGTTCGACACGACGTCGTCGGTGGACAACATTCCGTTCGCCGTGCGGTTGTCGGGTGAGCTCGACGTCGCTGCGCTGCAGTCGGCGGTACGCGACGTCGTCGAACGCCACGAGTCTCTTCGTACCCGGTACCCGGATTCGGCACAGGGTCCGTTCCAGCAGGTGCTCCCGGCGTCCGAGGTGCCGATGGACCTCGCCGTCCGCGAGGTGGCCGGTGCGAATGTCGTTGCGGCTGTCACGGAGTTCTTCGGGCGCGGCTTCGATGTCACCGTCGAGGTACCGGTCGACGCGCGTGTGTTCCGCGTCGACGAGAACGAGCATGTCTTGGCCTTCGTCGTCCACCACGTGTCGGCCGACGGCGCGTCGATGGGCCCGCTGGCCGTCGACGTCATGACCGCGTACACCGCGAGATCTGTAGGGTCGGCCCCGGATTGGGAGCCGCTCGACGTGCAGTACGTCGACTTCGCGTTGTGGCAGCGTACCGTCCTCGGTTCCGAATCGGATCCCGATTCGGTTGCAGCGCAGCAGGTGTCGTTCTGGAAGGATGCGCTCGCGGAGCTGCCGGATCAACTGGTACTGCCTACCGATCGCCCGCGCCCGCCTGCGCAGAGTTTCCGCGGCGACGCCGTGCGGTTCACCGTCGACGCAGGCACGCACGCCGCTCTCGCCGAACTCGGACGTACCGAGCAGGCAACGTTGTTCATGGTGGTGCACTCGGCATTCGCGGTGTTGCTCGCGCGCCTGTCCGGTTCCGAGGACATCGCCGTCGGAACGCCCATCGCCGGCCGCGGCGAGCGGGCTCTCGATTCGATGATCGGGATGTTCGTCAACACTCTCGTCTTCCGGTCGACCGTCGAATCGTCGATGACCTTCCGCCAGTTGCTCGCCCAGGCCCGTGAGCGGGACCTGGCCGCATTCGCGCACTCCGACGTTCCGTTCGAGCGTCTCGTGGAGGTGCAGAACCCGGTACGGTCCACGGCGCGCAACCCCTTGTTCCAGGTGGGCCTGTCCTTCCAGAACCTCGCCGAGTCGACGTTCGAGTTGCCGGGTCTGACGGTGAGCGCCGTCGAGGCGGACGCAGTGACAGCGAAAACCGATCTGCAACTGTCGATCTCGGATCGTTACGACCAGGACGGCTCGCCTGCGGAACTGTCGGCCGAGTTCAGTTACGCCACCGATCTTTTCGATCGCGCCACGGTGGAGACTTTTGCCGATCGGTTCGTTCGCCTCCTTGCCGCAGTGGCCGAGGATCCCTCGGCCGTCATCGGCGATCTCGCCCTGCTCTCGCCCGAGGAGCACACCAGGATCGTGCGCACGTGGAACGACACCGATCACGATGTCGATGCGTCGCAGACCCTGGTATCGCTGTTCGACCGACAGGTGCAGGCGCAGCCCGACGCCATCGCGGTGGTCCATGCGGGAGAATCGCTGTCGTACGCCGAGTTCGATCGTCGAATCAACCGGTTGGCTCGCGTCCTGATCGGTGCAGGCGTCGGCCCGCAGGTGACGGTTGCCCTGGCGTTCAGGCGCTCGGTGGATCTGCTCGTGGCGATGTACGCCGTCGCCAAGGCAGGCGGGGCGTACGTACCCATCGACCCGGATCAGCCGGCGGACCGCAACGCCTACATTCTCGAGGTAGCTGCTCCCACTCTGGTGTTGAGCACGTCGCGCGACGAAGTCGACGTCGAGTCGATTCCGGTTCTGCTGGTCGACACCGATCCTCGACTGCTGGGCGCCGAGGTCTCGGACGCGCCCGTCACCGACAGCGAGCGCACCTCGCCGCTGCGGCCTGCGAACACCGCGTACGTCATCTTCACGTCCGGATCCACCGGTCGCCCCAAGGGCGTCGCGGTCGGTCATGCCGCCATCGTCAACCAGTTGCTCTGGCAGAGCGCCCATTACGGGCTGGGCAACACGGACCGGGTACTGCTCAAGACTGCCGCCACCTTCGACCTGTCCGTGTGGGAGTTCTGGGTCGCCACCGTCTCCGGTGGTGCGATCGTGTTCGCCGACGCCGAGGGCCACCGCGATCCCGCCTACCTCGTCGATCTGATGGACCGTGAATCGGTGACGACACTGCACACCGTGCCGTCCGTGCTCGACGCATTGGTCACGGCGTCGGCGGGAGTCCTACCCCGGCACTTGAGCCGGATCCTGGCGATCGGCGAGGCGCTGCCGGTCGCGACGGCCGAGCGCGCTCTACGCAGTTCTGCTGCGCGACTGGACAACTTGTACGGACCGACCGAGGCAGCGGTGTCGGTGACCGCGCATCGAGTGTCGACCGTCGACGGCACCACCGTTCCCATCGGTGGCCCGGAGTGGAATACCCGTGTCTACGTGCTGGACTCGCGTCTGGCTCCCGTTCCGGTCGGCGTCGCCGGCGAGCTCTACCTCGCGGGTGCGCAGCTGGCCGACGGTTACTTCGCGCGGCCGGATCTGAGCGCCGAGCGTTTCGTCGCGGACCCGTTCACCCCAGGTGGCCGCCTGTACCGCACCGGTGACCTCGTGTCCTGGCGCGCCGACGGCGAACTGGAGTACGTCGGCCGTACCGACTTCCAGGTCAAGATTCGCGGTTTCCGTATCGAACTCGGCGACATCGATGCCGCTCTCGGAACGCTCGACGAGATTCGTGACGTCGCCGTGATCGCTCTCGCGGACACAGGATCGGGCGCACGGCTCGTGGCCTACGTCGTGCCGACAGTCGGTGCCACGGTGGACGCCGACACCTTGCGCACAGCTCTCTTGGGTCTGCTGCCGTCGTACATGGTTCCGTCGGCTTTCGTGATTCTCGATGCGTTGCCCCGCAACACGAACGGGAAGCTGGACCGACAGGCGTTGCCGGAACCGCAGTTCGAGACAGCCGAGTTCCGCGCACCGACCAACCCGGTGGAAGAGGCCGTCGCGGCGGTGTTCGCCGAGGTGCTCTCGGTGGAGCGGGTCGGTCTGGACGACGACTTCTTCGCGCTCGGCGGTAACTCTTTGATCGCCACCCAGGTGGTCTCCCGGCTGGGTGCGGCGCTCGATACGCAGGTGCCCGTTCGCTCGATCTTCGAGTCTCCGACGGTGCAGACGCTCGCACGCGCCATCGAGTCCGAGGTGGGTACCGGTGCGCGCCGGGCACTGACGGCTCGAACACGACCGGACACGGTGCCGCTGTCGATGGCCCAGCAGCGCATGTGGTTCCTGAGCCAGTTCGATCCGACGTCCGCCGTGAACAACATCCCGGTCGCAATTCGGTTGTCCGGCAGCGTCGATGTCGATGCACTCGTCAGCGCCGTGCACGACGTGCTGGCGCGCCACGAAATTCTGCGCACCGTGTACCCGGAGGTCGACGGGCGAGGCCAGCAGGTTGTGCTCGGTACCGCGGAGTCCGGCGTGACGGTTGTCGTCGACGACGTGGACGAGAGTTCGATCGAGCAGTCCCTGCGCGACTTCGTGTCCACGGGATTCGATGTGACCCGAGGGGTCCCGGTGCGAATCCGGATCCTGCGGGTCAGCGAGACCGAGCACGTATTGGCATTCGTCGCCCACCACATCGCCGCGGACGGGTTCTCGATGGGACCCCTGACGCGCGACGTCATGGTGGCCTACACCGCCCGTGCCGCGGGGGAGAGCCCCCAGTGGGCTCCACTTCCGGTGCAGTACGCGGACTACGCGCTCTGGCAACGCGAGGTACTCGGTTCCGAGGACGACTCCGATTCGCCGTTGGCGAAGCAGCTCGCCTACTGGACATCGGCTCTGGCCGGTGCCCCGGCGCAGCTCGACCTCGCGACCGACCGGCCGCGCCCGGCGGTGGCGTCGTATCGCGGTGCGGCATACAACTTCTCGATCGACTCGACCCTGCAGTCGAACATCGCTCGGGCCGCCCGGGCCGGAAACGCCACGAATTTCATGGTGGTGCACACCGCGCTCGCGGTGCTCCTCGGAGCGATGGCGGGAACCGACGACGTGACGATCGGAACCCCGGTCGCCGGCCGCGGTGACGCAGATCTGGACGAGCTCGTCGGCATGTTCGTCAATACGCTCGCCCTCCGTACCGCGATGAACCCCGCGGCAACGTTGCGCGAGCAACTCGCCGCGGTTCGTGAGGCCGACCTGGGTGCCTTCGGGCACGCCGACGTGCCGTTCGAGCGGCTCGTCGACGAGCTGGCCCCGGACCGCTCTCAGGCTCGTCACCCGATCTTCCAGGTCATGTTGACGTTCCAGAACCTGAACCGTCAGACGTTGGCCCTGCCCGGTCTGAGCGTCGAGGGAATCGATCTCGGCAGCGCCTTCGCAAAGTTCGACCTGCAGGTGACGCTGTGGGAGAACGTCGACCGATCCGGCGCTCCAGCCGGCATCGACGTCCAATTCGACTACGCCACCGATCTTTTCGACGAGTCCAGCATGGCGTCTCTCGGGCGACGGCTCGTCCGGGTTCTGCACGCGCTCACCGAGGCACCGGACGCAGTCGTCGGCGACATCGACATCCTCGAGGAGGGCGAACGCACTCGCGTCCTCGAGGAATGGAACGCCACCGCGCACGAGGTGGATCCCGGCGCAACTCTGGTGTCGCTGTTCGAGGCCCGAGTTGCGGCGTCTCCGGACAACATCGCCACGAGCTTCGCCGACGATCGAGTGACGTACCGCGAATTCGCCGAGCGGGTCAACGCGCTCGCGCGTCTGCTCATCGCCGAGGGAGTCGGCCCGGAAACCGTGGTGGCCACGGCCATGCGCCGCTCGATCGACATGCTGACGGGTATCTACGCCGTGCTCGCCGCCGGTGGTGCCTACGTCCCGGTCGACCCGGATCTGCCGGCCGAACGGATCGGCTACATCCTGGACACGGCGGCACCGGTGGTGTTGCTCACGACCGAGCACGACGACACATCTCTCGAGACCGACGCCGCCAGGATCCTGGTCGACACCGTCGACACGACAGGTCTGTCCACGGCACCGGTGACCGATGCCGAGCGAACCGCACCGCTGCGGCCGGCGGACACCGCGTACGTCATCTTCACCTCCGGCTCCACCGGTCGCCCCAAAGGCGTTGCGGTCAGCCACGAGGCCATCGTCAACCGTCTGCTGTGGATGCAGGACGAATACCGTCTCACCGAGCAGGACAAGGTGTTGCAGAAGCCGCCGGTCACGTTCGACGTATCGGTCTGGGAACTGTTCTGGCCGTTGCAGATCGGAGCCGAACTCGTCATCGCGGTGCCCGACGGCCACCGAGACCCGGCATACCTGGTGAGCACCGTCGCCGAACGCGGCATCACGGTCGCGCACTTCGTCCCGTCGCTGTTGGCCGTGTTCGCCGCCGCGGACGGTGTCTCGAACTGCACCGGCCTGCGTGCGGTGTTCGCGTCCGGTGAGGCGCTGCCCGCATCGGTGGCGGCTGCCCTGCGTACTGCTCTGCCCGCAACCGAACTGCACAACCTGTACGGACCGACCGAGGCCGCAGTCGACGTCATCTACCACCGCGTCAAGCCGACCGACATCGCGTCGGTCCCCATCGGTGCTCCGGTCTGGAACACCCGAGTCACCGTGCTCGATGCACGCCTGCACCCGGTTCCGGTCGGGGTACCCGGGGAGCTGTATCTCGCCGGGCGGCAACTGGCCCGCGGATACCTCGGCCGTCCGGACCTCACCGCCGACCGGTTCGTCGCCGACCCGCACGGCAGTGCCGGTTCGCGGATGTATCGCACCGGAGACCTGGTTCGCTGGAACGCAGACGGCGAGCTCGAGTACCTCGGCCGCACCGACTTCCAGGTCAAACTGCGAGGCCTGCGGATCGAGCTCGGCGAAATCGAAGCCGCGTTGACCGCAGATCCGTCGGTCGACCAAGCCGTGGTTCTCGTGCGCAGGACGCCGTCGGCAGGTGAACTACTGGTCGGGTACGTCGTTCCTGTCGCCGGGGAGACGATCGACACCGCAGCGGTCACCACCTCGGTTGCCACCCTGGTTCCGGAGTACATGGTGCCGGCCGGGCTCATAGTGCTCGATGCCCTCCCCCTCGGGCCGAACGGCAAGCTGGACCGCAGAGCGCTACCCGAACCGGAATTCGGCAGCGATGCCGAATTCCGTACGGCGACAACCGACACCGAACGCGTCATTGCCGAGGTCTTCGCAGACGTTCTCGGCCTCGACACCGTGGGCGTCGACGATTCGTTCTTCGCGCTCGGCGGCGACAGCATCGTCTCCATTCAGTTGGTCTCTCGCGCCAAGGCGAGAGGAATCCAGTTCGGCCCACGAGATGTGTTCGAGCGCAAGACCGTTGCCGGGCTGGCCGAGGTGGCTGTCATCGTCGGTGAGGGCAGTGACGCGGTCGTGCTCGAGGAACTCGACGGCGGCGGCGTCGGCTGGATGCCGCTACCCCCGTTCGGTGTGGCGATGATCGAGCGCGGCGGAGGCTGGTCGCGGTTCCATCAGGCCGTCACACTGGAGCTGCCGCTCGGCATCGACCGAGCCGGGATTCTCGCCACGGTCAACGCAGTGGTCGATCGACACGACGTGCTGCGCTCGACCCTGGTGCACGACGACCGGGGCTGGGGTCTGGATGTTGCGGGCGCCGGTGCCGTCGACGTGGATGCGTTGCTCGTCCGGGCCGATACCGATTCGGCTGCAACAGTATTCGACGGTGCAGTCGGAACGCTCGACCCCACGGCCGGGCGCATGCTCGCCCTCGTCTGGGTCGATCGAGGACCCGAGGAAGCGGGCACGCTGACCGTCGCCGCGCACCACCTCGTGATCGACGGAGTGTCGTGGCGAATTCTGGTCCCCGACTTCGTCTCCGCCTGGGCTCAGGTGTCCGGGGGAGTGGACCCGAGCCTGCCCGAGGTCGGAACCTCGATGCGGCGGTGGACCCATGCATTGGTCGACGCGGCAGCGAGCGAAGCGCGGCTGGCCGAGTTGCCGTTGTGGCGCTCGATCGCCGACACCGAGGATCCCGTGCTGGGCGACCGACCTTTCGACCCCGCGGTCGACGTCGTCGCGACGCTCGAACGGGTGAACATCGAGCTGGCACCCGACGTCACGCGCACCTTGCTGACCACGGTTCCGGAGATCTTCCGCGGCGGTGTGGGCGACGGGTTGCTGGCCGGACTCGCTCTGGCCGTCACGAGACTGCGATCCGAGCGCGGCGTCACCGCACCGGCGACACTGGTGCAGCTCGAAGGCCACGGCCGTGAGGAAGCGGTGGTTCCCGGAGCCGATCTGGGACGCACCGTCGGCTGGCTGACCAGCCTGTTCCCCGTCCGCCTCGACCTGACCGGAATCGACGTCGACGCTGCGTTCGCGGGTGGACCGCAGCTCGGCGACGCCGTCAAGGCCGTCAAGGAACAGATGCTGGCGCTGCCCGATCGAGGCATGGGTTGGGGACTGCTCCGTTACCTGAACTCCGAGACAGCTGCGGAACTTGCGGAACTCGGGACCGGACAGATCAGCTTCAACTACCTGGGTCGCGTCGACACCGGCGAGGTCCCGGACGAGATGAAGTCGCTCGGCTGGTTGCCTGCCGCCCACGGTGAGCTCTCCGCGCCCGGTGATGCCGACATGGCCGCGAACAAGACGATCGACATCAACGCGATCGTGCTCGACACCGACGAGGGTGGGGTCCTGAGCGCGAGCGTCGCATTCCCCACCGGCGCCGTGTCCGCGGACACGGTCGAACGTCTCGCCGGGCTGTGGTCCGATGCATTGTCGGCACTGGCCACGTACGCCGAGGCACCCGGCTCGGGTGGCTTGACCCCGTCCGACGTTCCGCTCGTGCGGCTCTCACAGCCCGACATCTCGTCGTTCGAGGCGCGGTACCCGGAGCTGACGGACATCTGGTCGCTGTCGCCGCTGCAGCAGGGATTGCTCTTTCACGCACTGTTCGCGGACGCGTCGATCGACGTCTACACCATGCAGGTCGTACTCGACCTGGCCGGCGAGGTGGACGCCGAACGGCTGCACCGCGCAGCGCAGACACTGCTGGATCGGTACGAGAATCTGCGTACCTCGTTCACCGCGACTGCGGGCGGCGAGACTGTGCAGATCGTCCAGCAGAACGTTCGTCTGCCCTGGAACACACTCGATCTGTCTCAGCTCGACGGGCTCGAACGCGACGCTGCCGTAGCCGACGCACTGGCCGCGGATCAGCGACGACACTTCGACGTGTCCACGGCACCCCTGCTGCGGTTCCTGCTCGTCAGGATCACGCCGACCACGTACAAGCTCGCGATGACCAATCATCACGTGTTGCTCGACGGATGGTCGTTGCCGCTGGTGATGAAGGAACTGCTGTACCTGTACGCGGCGCAGAGCTCCACGGCGTCGATGCCTCGCGTGCGGTCGTACCGCTCGTATCTGGCGTGGCTCGATCGACAGGATCCGGCCGTATCGCTGAGCGCGTGGACCCGGGCACTGGACGGTGTCGAGGAACCGACCTTCGTCGCTCAGCCGAGCGTCGGACGAGAAATCTCGTCCAGATCGGCCGAGGCGGAGAAGTCGGTCGATGTCGACACGACAGCGGCGCTGGCAGCGCTCGGTGGCCGGCTCGGCGTCACCGTCAACACGCTGGTGCAAGCGGCGTACGGACTGTTGATCGCGCACGTCACCGGCCGCACCGATGTCGTGTTCGGCGCCACGGTCTCCGGTCGTCCCGCTGCTCTTCCCGGCGTCGAATCGATGATCGGGCTGTTCATCAACACCATCCCGGTGCGGGTGCGCTTCGATCCCGCCGACACGGTGGAGAACTACCTGGTCCGGATCCAGGGTGAACAAGCAGATCTTCTCGACCACCACCACGTGGGACTGGTCGACATCCAGCGGGCGATCGGCGTCGGCAATCTGTTCGACACCCTGACCATCTTCGAGTCCTACCCGGTGGACGAAGCACACCTGACACAACAGGCCGCGGCCATCGACGGCATGACCGTCGAGGGCGTGAGCTCCAACGACAACACCCACTATCCGCTGACGTTGCTGGTCGTGGCCGAGGATCGAATCTCGTTCACGCTCAAGTACATCAGCGATCTGTTCGACGCTGCGTACGTCGACTCCATTCTGTCCCGGCTGGTCGGTGTTCTCGAGACCTTCGTCTCCGACACCACTGCGGCGGTCGGCGATATCGATCTGCTCGGCTCGGCAGAACGAACTCGAGTGATCGAGACGTGGAACGACACCGCACACGATGTCGACGCAGGCGTCATGCTGACCGGGCAGTTCCGGGCGCGAGTGGCCGCGAACCCGGATGCTCCGGCAGTGGTGTTCGAGGACGCGACCGTCACGTATGCGGAGTTCTCGGACCGAGTGAATTGCCTTGCGCGACACCTGGTGTCTCTCGGTGTGGGGCCGCAGTCGCTCGTCGCACTCGGGATGCGGCGCGGAATCGACCTCATGGTCGGCATGTACGCCGTCCTCGAAGCCGGTGGTGCCTATGTGCCCATCGATCCGGACCACCCCGCGGATCGCATCGAATACATCCTCGACACAGCCGAGCCGGTGGTTGTGCTCTCCACCAGTCACGATCGGGAAGGTCTACCGGAGCGTTTCCCGATTCTCGTACTCGACACCGTCGATCTCACCGGGTACCCGAACGGTGCCTTGACCGACGCAGATCGACTGGCACCGGTGCGTCCTGGAAACACCGCCTACGTCATCTTCACCTCGGGCTCGACGGGACGCCCCAAGGGCGTGGCCGTGTCGCACCGTGCCGTCGTCAACGAGATGGCCTGGATGGTGCACCAGTACTCGCTCGACGAGAACGACGTCTACTTGCAGAAGACCGCCACGACATTCGACGTGTCGCTGTGGGGCTTCTTCCTCCCACTCCAGGTCGGTGCGAGCGTCGTTCTCGCCACCCCCGACGGCCACCGCGACCCGGCGTACGTCGCCGATCGGATCGCTCGGCACAAGGTGACCGTCACGGACTTCGTACCGTCGATGCTCACGGTGTTCGCCGCTTACGCCACCGAGGACCAGTGCCGTTCGCTTCGGCATGTGTTCGTGGTCGGTGAAGCGCTTCCGCCGGAAACGGTGACCGACTTCCGTGCGATCACCTCTGCTGGGATCCACAACCTGTACGGACCCACCGAAGCTGCTGTGACAGTGACGTTCTGGGAGACCGAGCCGGAAGATGTATCGACGGTTCCGATCGGTGCGCCGGAATGGAACACCCAGGCCTACGTCCTCGACGGCAGGCTGCATCCAGTGGCCGCAGGGACCGCGGGTGAGCTGTATCTGGCGGGTACCCAGCTCGCCGACGGATATCTCGGCCGCGTCGACCTGACGATGGACCGCTTTGTCGCGAACCCGTTCTCGGCTGCCGGCGAGCGCATGTATCGCACCGGAGACCTCGTCCGATGGCGGTCGGGCCCCGACGCTGTGGGGGTACTCGAGTACATTGGGCGCACCGACTTCCAGGTCAAGTTCCGTGGCCAGCGGATCGAGCTCGGTGAGATCGAGACCGCGCTGTTGGCCCATCCCGACGTCAACCAAGCCACGGCCGTGGTGGCGACCAACGGTGCCGGCGACCAGCTCGTCGGATACGTGGTGCCTGCACCGGGCAGCACACTGGACCCGGCCGAGGTACGCACCTTCGTCGGCGGCGCACTGCCGAAGTACATGGTGCCGGCGACGGTGATGGTGCTCGCCGAATTCCCTCTGAACACCAGCGGCAAGCTGGACCGAAAAGCACTGCCGGAGCCGGTGTTCGAGGTTCGCGAGTTCCGTGCTCC
>NZ_LVCU01000380.1:0-33813 GCF_001647185.1 Rhodococcus sp. EPR-147 | reverse complement strand
CGCTTCCTCGGGTGGGTGTCCTCGCTCAACGGGTCAAGGACCGGCCCAATCATCTCGGAGTGTCGCGTTGCGAGATCGTCGACGTGGACGGACTGCGCATCCGAGTCCGAGGTCTCGACGCGATCGACGGCTCACCGGTCCTCGACGTGAAACCGTTCCTGCAGTCCATGGTTCCGGAACGTGCGGACGTGACCGAGCCGGCCTGGGTGGCGTCGGTGATGAAGAACTACTTCTGATCCGTCCCTCGAACTACGAGGCGGTACCGGGACCGACGTTGCGGCTGTTGCGGGTACGTAGGTCTCGCACGTATTCGGCTGGGGCACCGGCGATTTCGGCTGCCTCGGCCATGACTCCGAGGTAGCGTGCCGACGGTAGGCCGCCCTCGTAGGCGTCGAGCACGTACATCCAGGCGAGCACCGGCTCCCGGCCGGTCTCGATGCGCAACCGGATCTTCCGGTGAATACCGAGTTCCGAGCCCTCCCAGCGATCCAGGCTCTCCTCGTCCTCCTCGGACACGTCGTAGAGCACGACGAAGACCTGGGAGTCGGGATCCTCCACGACCGTGGCCAGCGCGCCTTCCCAACCGATGTCGCCACCGCCGAAGGTCAACCGCCATCCGTGCAGCCACCCGGTTCCCGACAGGGGCGAGTGAGGGCATCGCTGCAACATCTGCTCCGGATGCATGTTGGATCCGTAGGCGGCATAAATTGGCACGTCGGCCAGCCTAAACCGTATCGGTGCACACTGACGCCTCGTGGTCGTGTTTCGGTGCGTCGCCGCAGGTCCGCCCTCCTACGGGGCAAGGCAAGCCAGCCCTACCGACGCGCGAGGGCGCCCTCTGGAATACCGTTGACGCGACACAGCGAGAGATTTCGAGCATGCGAGAAGAGGATCAATGACCCGGATTGTGATCATCGGTGGTGGTCCGGCAGGGTACGAAGCAGCGTTGGTTGCCGCACAGTACGGCGGAGAGGTGACGCTCGTCGATTCCGACGGTATCGGCGGTGCCTGCGTTCTCTGGGACTGCGTGCCGTCGAAGACGTTCATCGCTTCGACCGGCATTCGCACCGAGATGCGTCGAGCCAGCGACCTCGGTATCTCCCTCGATCCGTCGCAGGCGGCCGTCGCGCTGCCGAAGATTCACGACCGTGTGAAGAGCCTCGCGCAGGCGCAGTCCTCCGACATCGCCCACCGCGTCACCTCCGTCGGCGTGGAGCTGCTGGCCGGACGCGCCGAGATGATCGACTCCCACGTCGGGATGGCCTCGCACCAGATCAAGGCGGTGCTCGCCGACGGCGAGGAGCGCATCCTCGACGCCGATGTCGTGCTCATCGCGACCGGTGCCCGTCCCCGCGTGGTCAAGGGAGCCGAGCCCGACGGCGAACGCATCCTCAACTGGCGTCAGCTCTACGATCTCGAGTCCCTCCCCGAGCACCTGGTGGTTGTCGGATCCGGTGTGACCGGTGCCGAGTTCGTCTCGGCCTACACCGAGATGGGCGTCAAGGTCACCGCGGTCTCGAGCCGCGACCGCGTCCTTCCGCACGAGGACGAGGACGCCGCGTTGGTGCTCGAGGACGCGTTCAACGAGCGCGGCGTCACCCTCGTCAAGCACGCCCGCGCCGATTCGGTCGTTCGCACCGACGACGGCGTTCTGGTCACGCTGTCGGACGGCCGCACCGTCGAGGGCAGCCACGCGCTGATGACCGTCGGATCGGTACCCAACACGTCCGGTCTCGGACTCGAGAAGGTGGGCATCGAACTCGACAAGGGCGGATACCTGCGGGTGGATCGCGTCTCGCGGACCGCCGTCGCGGGCATCTATGCAGCCGGTGACTGCACCGGTCTGCTGCCGCTGGCCTCGGTTGCGGCGATGCAGGGACGCATTGCGATGTATCACGCACTGGGACAGGCCGTCAGCCCGATCAAGCTCAAGACCGTCGCCTCGGCGGTGTTCACGCGGCCGGAGATCGCGTCGGTCGGCGTCGCGCAGTCCAAGATCGACGCCGGCGACGTACCGGCGCGCGTCGTGATGCTGCCGTTGACAACGAATCCCCGAGCGAAGATGAGTGGGCTCAAGCGTGGTTTCGTGAAGATCTTCTGCCGCCCGGCGACCGGCGTCGTCATCGGTGGTGTCGTGGTCGCCCCGAGTGCGTCGGAGCTGATTCTGCCCATCGCGATGGCGGTACAGAACAACCTCTCAGTCAACGACCTGGCGAACACGTTCTCGGTGTACCCGTCGCTGTCCGGTTCGGTCATCGAGGCCGCGCGTCAGCTGATGGCGCACGACGATCTGGACTGATCTCATCATGTGAGAATTGCGTTTCATATTTCGGTAGCACGTGAGACAGTCGAAGGAGTGGACACACCCGTCCGCTCCTTCTTCGACTCAGCGGATCCGCGGGCCGTCTCCCCATTCCTGCTGCCCCGGAGCCTCTCTCATGTCCACCACGTACCGTCCCGCCGGCCTGGCCGCCCGCACCGGCTCGTTCACCAGCTCGGCCATCCGTGACCTCCTCGCTCTGACTGCACGCGACGATGTGATCAGCCTCGCCGGAGGTCTACCGGCCACCGATCTGATACCGATCGACCGCATCGCCGCAGCAGCCGAGGCTGCGCTTCGTCGCCCCGACGCGGTGCAGTACTGCGAGACATCCGGCCACCGCACTCTGCGTAGCGTCGTTGCAGCCAGGGAATCGCTCACGCGCGGGGGAATGCCCGTTCCGGTCGAGTCCGTCATCGTGACGCACGGTTCGCAACAGGCCCTGACGTTGCTCGCGCAGGCTCTGATCGACCCCGGTGCTGTCGTCGTGGTCGACGAGCCCGCGTACACCGGTGCGCTGCAGGTGTTCTCGATCGCCGAAGCGCGCATCGAGTCCATTCCCATCACCGATACCGGAATGGACACCGACGAACTCGAACGCAGACTGGCGGCGGGGCTGCGTCCCGCGGTGGTCCACACCGTCGCGAACTTCCACAATCCGCGGGGAGTCACGATGAGCGAGCAGCGTCGACGCCACCTCGCGGCGCTCGCGGATCGTTACGGGTTCTGGGTCATCGAGGACGACCCGTACGGTGAGATATGTTTCGACACAACGGAATCCGATATCGGCGCTCCGCCGCTGCCGATCGCGTGTCACAGCGATCGCGTCATTCGACTCTCCAGTGCGTCGAAGATCCTCGCTCCGACGCTCCGTGTCGGCTGGTTCGTCGCCCCGCCCAGCATCTGTGCGGCGGTGGAACTGCTCAAGCAGGGCGCGGATCTGTGTGGATCCTCGTTGACGCAGCTGATGGCAGCGGAGATGCTCGCCGACACCGCGTGGCTCGATGCGCATTTGGTCGTTCTGCGGCGCGAGTACGGCTCTCGCGCAACGGCATCGACGAATGCTCTCGTCGCCGAGTTCGGTGATCGGCTCACCGTCTCGCGCCCCGAGGGTGGCATGTTCGCCTGGGCCACCTTCCGGGACGGAACCGACACCGGTGAGTTGCTCGACGCGGCGCTCGATCACGGAGTTGCCTTCGTGCCGGGCACGGCGTTTGCTTCGGATGCGCAGTACCGTTACTCGCTGCGGTTGAGCTTCGCCGGATCGACCCCGGCCGTGCTGGCAGAGGCAGTGCGACGATTGGGTGCCGCGCACTCGGCGTCGATGCGAGTGCGCTGACCCGATTGCCCCGACCCGACTGCTTCGACCGGACCGTTTCGACCACGGCAGGTTCTGCGCCCGGAGGACCTGGGGCGGTAGCCTGACGTGCAAGCAATGCGGGGATTTTCGATGGATATGGAGCGTTCGAGATGAGCAACCGATCGAATACGAAGTTCCTCGGACCCGACCAGCGGGTGGAGGCGTGGGACCAGCTCGGAACCGAGCAGTTCGACGTGGTGGTGATCGGCGGTGGCGTCGTCGGCTCCGGTGCAGCCCTCGACGCGGCGACGCGCGGACTGAAGGTGGCGCTGGTCGAGGCGCGGGATTACGCGTCGGGAACGTCGTCTCGCTCGTCCAAGATGTTCCACGGCGGGCTTCGATACCTCGAGCAGCTCGAGTTCGGACTGGTGCGTGAGGCCCTGCACGAACGCGAACTTTCCCTGTCCACGCTCGCACCGCACTTGGTCAAGCCGCTGAAGTTCCTCTTCCCGCTCACTCACCGGTTGTGGGAGCGTCCGTACATCGCCGCGGGTATTTTTCTGTACGACCGGATGGGTGGGGCCAAATCGGTGCCGCAGCAGAAGCACCTGACTCGATCCGGTGCGCTGCGGATGTCGCCCGGGATCAAACGCAAGTCGTTGATCGGCGGGATCAGGTACTACGACACCGTCGTCGACGACGCCCGGCACACCATGACCGTCGCCAGGACGGCCGCTCATTACGGCGCAGTGGTGCGGACCTCCACCCAGGTCGTCGGCTTCCTGCGTGAGGCCGACCGGGTTTCCGGTGTGCGCGTGCGTGATTCGGAGACCGGTGCCACCACCGAGGTGCGGGCACACGTGGTGATCAACGCCACCGGCGTGTGGACCGACGAGATTCAGTCGCTGTCCAACATGCGCGGACGCTTCCGCGTACGCGCCTCGAAGGGCGTGCACATCGTGGTGCCGCGGGATCGAATCGTCAGCGAGGCCGCGATCATTCTGCGCACCGAGAAGTCGGTGCTGTTCATCATTCCGTGGGGTGCGCACTGGATCATCGGTACCACCGACACCGACTGGAATCTCGATCTGGCACACCCGGCCGCCACCAAAGCCGACATCGACTACATCCTGGGCGAGGTCAACGGCGTGCTCGTCACGCCGCTCGCCCACGCGGACATCGACGGTGTGTACGCGGGCCTGCGGCCACTGCTGGCAGGCGAGAGCGACGAGACCTCCAAGCTCTCTCGCGAGCACGCGGTCGCTCGGGTGGCCCCGGGACTCATCGCCATCGCCGGCGGCAAGTACACGACCTACCGAGTGATGGCCGAGGACGCCGTCGATCTGGCGGCCGAGGACATCCCGGTGCGGGTGGCGTCCTCGATCACCGAGAAGGTGCCCCTCGTCGGTGCCGACGGGTACTTCGCCCTGGTCAATCAGGCACCGCATCTGGGTGAGATGTACAAGCTGCATCCACATCGGGTGACGCATCTGCTCGATCGGTACGGTTCGTTGATCGACGAGGTGCTGGCGATGGCCGACGGCAAACCCGAACTGCTGCAACCACTCACCGATGCGCCGGCCTACCTTCAGGTGGAGGTGGTGTACGCCGCAGCAGCCGAGGGCGCACTGCATCTCGAGGACGTGCTGTCGCGTCGTACCAGGATTTCCATCGAGTACTCCCATCGCGGGATGAACTGTGCGGGTCAGGTTGCGGCGTTGATCGCACCTGTCCTGGGTTGGGACGAGGCCACGGTGGACCGTGAGGTCGAGACCTACCGCGCCCGGGTGGAAGCCGAGATCGAGTCACAGCGCCAGCCCGACGACGCCTCGGCGGACGCTCTGCGAGTCGTCGCTCCCGAGGCCCGCCAGGAAATCCTCGAACCCGTTCGCACGATCTAGCGCAGACGAACCAGCGTCCGGGGTGCGCGAGCAGCTGTCGCGCCGGACACGGCCATGATCAGCAGGGTGAGTATCGCAAGTGTCAACATACGATCCATGGTGATCGGCGAAGCTGTGAACAGGCTTGGCCGCACCTGACAGGGAGCTTTCAGGTTTCATCCCGTCTTTGCTCGACAGGGCGCGAGGACGGCGCGAGCTGCGCCCGGAGATACGCTCTCTCGACCGGCGACGGGTCGAGAGCAAGCGCAGCCGTTCGTGCGTTCTCGGCCTCTTCCATGCGGTCCAGGCGATCGAGCATCACAGCTCGACAGGCATGCCACAGGTAGTGGCTGCCGAGAGAATCGATGGCGTCGAGTGCGTCGAGCCCGGCGGCAGGACCCTGGCTTTCCCCTACGGCGACACCGCGGTTCAGTGCCACGATCGGGGTGTTCTCCACAACCACGAGCGCGTCGTACAACATGACGATTCGTGACCAATCGGTGTCGGCGTAGGTCGCTGCAGTGGAGTGACATGCTGCGATGGCTGCCTGGATGGTGTAGCGGCTGGGCCGAGAGTCGTTGCGACGCAGTGCACTGTCCATCAACCGAGCACCCTCCTCGATAGCCTCTCGATTCCACCCCGATCCGCCCTGATCCTCCAGCCTGGCGAGGCCGCCCGATTCATCGGTCCTGGTCGCCCGGCGCGAGTCCGTGAACAGCATGAGGGCCAGAAGCCCCTGGAGTGACGGCTCGTCCGGCATCAGGTCGATCAGCAAGCGGGCCAACCGAAGTGCCTCGTCGCACAGCTGCGGCCGCACCAGCGTCTCGCCCCCGAGATGGCCGGCGGTGAACATCAGATACACCGTGGTGGCCACAGCGTCGAGTCGTTGCGGTAACTCTGCCGAATCCGGTACTCGATACGGAATGTTGGCAGCTGCGATCTTCTTCTTCGCGCGTGTGAGGCGTTTGGCCATGGTGGCCTCGGGCACGAGCATCAATCGGGCGATGTCGGACGTGGCGAGCCCGCAGAGCGTGCGCAGGCTCAGTGCCACCTGGGCGTCGACGGAGAGCGTCGGATGACAGCAGGTGAAGACCAACCGCAACAGATCGTCGGCGATCGCGGACTCGTCGCTCTCGCTCCAATTCTGCTTCAGCACGGCGAGATCCGCCGCCTCTCGTTCCTTCGTGGTGCGCCCGGCCTCGCGTCTGATGATGTCGAGTGCCTTGTTTCGAGCCACGGTCGTGAGCCAGGCGCGCGGATTGTCGGGGACACCCGATCGAGGCCAGTGAGCGAGTGCGGTCACCACAGCCTCGGAGACTGCGTCCTCGGCGACGGCAAGGCTGCCGGTGGTGCGCACGAGGGTCGCCAGCACTCGGCGACCCTCGTCACGGACCACGGCCGCCAGGTGCTCGGCCGGTGTGCTCACTGAGCCATCGGGATGATCGGCCGTACTTCGATTGCTCCGTTCCATGCCGCTGGGATCTGTGCGGCCAGTGCGATCGCGGCATCGAGGTCCTGTGCCTCGAGGAGGAAGAACCCCGCGAGTACCTCTTTTGCTTCGGCGAACGGACCGTCCGTTGTCAGGACGTCACCTCCCTTCCCGCCCGACACGCGCACGGTGGTGGCGGTCGAGGTGGGGTGAAGGACCGCTCCGCCGATGATCGCGGGTCCGGCCGCGGCACTGAATGCACCGTATTCGGCCATCTCGTCCGCGACCTCGGGCGAGGTCCAGTCGGCGTCATGGGTGTAGACGATGGCTGCGTACGTGGTCATGAGGTCTCCTTGGAATCGTCGTGGTCGGCGCCGTTCGTCGACCTACACACGAAGGACGAACGAGGTTCGTCGAAAAGGACACCACGGACCGGACGATCTCGCCAGACCTCAGTTCTGGCAGTGCGGGCAGTGGTAGATCTGCCGTTCCTCGAGTGGATTGTCTCCGATCAGGCCGAATTCGATGGTGGTTCCGCAGCGTCGGCATGGCTTGTTCTCCCGGCCGTACACCCAGAAGTGTCGGCCCGGGCGTCGATCCCCGGTAGTGACGCGTTGGTTTCGATCCTTGTTGGCCATGATCAATCGATAGGACAGGTCGATCGTCTTCTTCAGGTCACCGGCGTCGCCGACCGGTGTACGCGGGTCTATGCCACGCAGGAAGCAGATCTCGTTTCGATAGACGTTGCCGAGCCCTGCGATGTTGCGCTGATCGAGGAGAGCGAGTCCGACGGGACGAGCCGGATCCGACTCCAGATTGGTCAAAGCGGTTTTCGGGTCCCAGTCGGGACCCAGTAGATCCGGTCCGAGATAGCCGACAACCTCGTCCTCGTCCTCGACGATGTCGAGCACTCCGAGTTCGAACCCGATGGCCTGCGCGTCGGCGGTGTTCAAGATGATGCGTGCCTGGAACGCGGGGCGACGCCAGCGAGCGCCGGGTGCGTAGACGTGCCAGGTGCCCTCCATCTTCAGATGCGAATGAATGACGTAGCCGCCGACTCTGATCAGCAGGTGCTTACCGCGTGAGGCGACGGAATCGACGGTCTCTCCGGTGAAGTCGACTGTGGCGTAACGGGGTACGCGAATGTCGCAGGTCGTCAGTCGCTGGCCTTCCAGCGCTGCCCGCAGAGTGTTCGCAGCGCGCCAGACGGTATCGCCCTCGGGCATCGGTGTCCTTTCTCGTTCCTGGGGAGTGTTGCGGTGCTTCAGCGACGCAGACGAAGGCCGCGTGGCGTCGCCGAGAAACCGGCCTCGGTCAGGGTCTTGGCGAAGTCGGTGCCGTGAATATCGTGACCGTTGATCCGCTCGACGAGTAGCTTGTCGACTCCGCCGCGGCGAACGGTGGCCGCCAATGCGGTTGCTGCAGCGCCGATGTCCTCGGTGTTCTCACCGAACGTCAGCACCGACTTTCCGCCGCGTTCGACGAACATCGTCAACTCGCCCCGGACGAGGACCACCAGTGCACCGGCCTTGCGACCCGGCCGATGCTTCGTCGTCTCGTCCGGCTTGTCTCCGACACCGGCCTCGCCGATGCCTGCTTTCGGCCAGGGCAGTGCTCCGCCGTAGGGGTTGGCCGGATCGCACGACGCGAGCACGACGGCGGTGGCGTTCTTCTTCGGTTCGTCGTAGCTGCGCAACCGGTCCACCACATCGGAGGTGGAGAACTGCGCTCCGCCGAGGGAATCGACGAAGTAGCCGCGACGGCAGCGACCGGAATCCTCGAATCCGGTGAGCACCTTGTACATCGTGGCGAATCCGCCGGGCACGCCCTCGTTCATCACCGAGCCGCGGGTCACCACGCCGTAGCGTTCGAGCAGTACATCGGCGGTCGCATGGGCGCGGACGGTCAGGTCGGGTTCGAGCTCGGGCAACCTCGACCATCGTCCACCCGCGGTAGGAGGTCCGGTGCGGGTGGGCAGGGACGGCCGCTCGAACTGCCGGTACGAGCGCAACCGCGGTGTGCGACGCGGTGCTCGATGGCTCGGGGCCGAGCGGGTGGTCGTGGAGTTCAACAGCGCGCGCAGCGGGGCGAATGTGTCGTTGCTCAGACGGCCCGCCCACACCAGCTCCCACAGGGCGGCCTGAAGTGCGGTGTCATCGGTACTGCCGACGGTGTCGGAGAGTTGGCGGAAGAAGTACGCGCCGCCGCCCGCAACGGCGTCCTGAATGCGAATCTGCAACTCCGACAGGTCGGATTCGGCAGCGGGCACGAGAGTCAGCGGAGCGGTGTCGGCCATGTGCAGGCTCACCCAGCCGTCCTTCGAGGAGATCGCGCCGTGTCCCGACCACAACACCTCTCCGGTGGAGGTCAGTTCGTCGAGCATCGCCGGACTGTAGTCCGTCACCCGCGACGAGAGCACGAGTGATTCCCAGGCCGATGCCGGAACAGGAACGCCCGCAAGCTGTTCGATGACGGTTGCGACGCCGTCGATTCCGCTCAGGCGTCGGCTGTCCACGTGCTGCCACGCCGGCAGGAAGCGGCCGAGGGTGGCGGTGGAGACGGGTTCGATCTCCTGCCGGGCCGCAGCGAGCGACCGGCGCCGCAAACGTCGCAGGACCTCGGCCTCGCACCATTCGCTGCCGGTGGCTCCGGGCCGAAATTCGCCCTCGACGACGCGCTTGTCGACGGCGAGTCTGCGCAGGACGTCGCGTACCACGGCGGTGCCCACCCCGAAGCGCGCCGCCGCGTCGTCGAGGGTGAACGGTCCGTGGGTTCGGGCGTACCGGCTGATCAGGTCGACCAGCGGGTCGTCGACGGGTTCGATGAAGGCGGACGGAGTTCCGATGGGGAGCGGGACGCCCAGTGCGT
Source organism: Rhodococcus sp. EPR-147 (assembly GCF_001647185.1). Lineage (NCBI taxonomy): Bacteria > Bacillati > Actinomycetota > Actinomycetes > Mycobacteriales > Nocardiaceae > Rhodococcus > Rhodococcus sp. EPR-147. The sequence continues at coordinate 24,016 of NZ_LVCU01000380.1, read as the reverse complement.
CGCGCAGCCGAGCGGCGTCCTCGATCGCCGTCCACCAGTTCTTGCCGGCGAACGAGACCTCCATCGCCCGCTTGGCGTCGGCGAGTTCGGTGAGCCACTGCGGGTATTCGTCGCCGTCGGTTCGAAGGCCGACTTCCTCGACGGTCAGCGGACCGAGCAGTCGCAGCAGGTCCGCGACGCCTTCGATGTCCTTGGCGTGGCGGTCCTCGGGGAGGCGCTGTAGCTCGAGTTCGGTGGTGGTGATGACGCTGTCGTCGAGCAGCTCTCTCAGTTCGACGCGTCCGAGCAGCTCGGCGAGGAGCGCCGAGTCGAGTGACAGTGCGGCGGCTCGGCGTTCGGCCAACGGGCTGTCGCCCTCGTACATGAATGCGCCGACGTAGTTGAACAGCAGCGAGTTGGCGAACGGGGACGGTGACGGCGTCTCGGCGTCGACGATTCTGATCTGGCGTCGGCCGATTCTGGCCAGGATGTCCTCGAGGGCGGGGAGGTCGTACACGTCTTGCAGGCACTCGCGGACGGTCTCGAGCAGGATCGGGAACGTCGGGTACTTGCGTGCCACGTCGAGCAGTTGAGCCGAACGCTGGCGCTGCTGCCACAGCGGCGCTCGCTTGCCCGGGTTGCGGCGGGGGAGAAGCAGTGCGCGAGCGGCACATTCGCGGAATCTCGATGCGAACAGAGCCGACCCGCCGACCTGCTCGGTGACGATGTCGGCGATCTCGTCGCGCTCGAAGACGAACAGTTCTGCGCCCGGCGGCTGGTCGTCGGTGTCCGGAAGCCGGACGATGATGCCGTCGTCGGATGCGGTGGGCGCGGCGTCGATGCCGTATCGCTCGATCAGCCTCGCGCCGACTGCGAGTGCCCACGGCGCGTGCACCTGCTGACCGTAGGTGGAATGCAGCACGAGCCGCCAGTCACCGAGTTCGTCGCGGAACCGCTCGACGATCATCGTCTTGTCGGTGGGGAGCTGGCCGGTGGCCTCGAGTTGCTCGTCGAGCAATGCGATGAGGTTGTTGACCGCGTTGGCGTCGAGACCGTCGGAGCTCAGCCGGTCGGCCAAGTTGCTGCGATCGGTGGTGCTGCGCAGGAACTCGCCCAGGGCGTGGCCCAGTTCGGCCGGCCGGCCCAGGCCGTCGCCGTGCCAGAAGGGGAGCCGGCCGGGTTGGCCGTACGCCGGGCTGACGAGCACCCGATCGTGGGTGATCTCCTCGATGCGCCAGCTGGTGGCACCGAGAGCGAACACGTCACCCACTCGCGATTCGTAGACCATCTCCTCGTCGAGTTCGCCTACCCTGGACTGCTTTTCGCCCACCATGTAGACGGTGAACAGGCCGCGGTCGGGGATGGTGCCACCGGAGGTGACGGCCAGCCGTTGCGAGCCGGGACGGCCGGTGAGAGTGTTCGCGTCGCGGTCCCACACCAGCCGCGGCCGCAGTTCCGCGAACTCGTCCGAGGGGTAACGACCCGAGAGCAGGTCGAGAGTCGACTCGGATGCCGAACGGGGCAGCGTGGCGAAACTGCCTGTGCGACGGACGGAATCGAACCAGTCCTCGGCGTCGATCGGTTCGAGGGCGCAGGCCGCCACCGTCTGCTGCGCCAGCACGTCGAGTGGATTGGCGGGAACGAACAACGCCTCGATCTTGCCCGACGTCATGCGTTCGACGGTGACGGCGCAGTGGATCAGGTCGGTCCGGTGCTTGGGGAACAACACGCCCTTGGAGATCTCGCCGACCTGGTGACCTGCGCGTCCGACGCGTTGCAATCCACTCGCCACCGATGGTGGCGCTTCGACCTGGACGACCAGATCGACTGCGCCCATGTCGATTCCGAGTTCGAGGCTGCTGGTGGCGACGACGCAGCGCAGCCTGCCGGTCTTGAGATCGTCTTCGATCAGCGCGCGCTGATCCTTGCTGACACTGCCGTGGTGGGCTCGGGCCAGCAACGGATCGGCACCGTGGTTCACGTCGTTGGGAGTGCCGACCTGCGAGGGCGGTTTGTGCTCGGTGTCGACGCCGTCGCCGATCCGTTCGGCGTACACCTCGTTGAGCCGCGCAGTGAGCCGCTCTGCGAGCCGTCGAGAATTGGCGAAGACGATGCACGATTTGTGCTCGAGGATGAGATCGACCATCTTCTCCTCGACGTGGGGCCAGATGGATCCCTGCGCCGGGGGAGCGGCCGAGGTGTCCGCATTCGGGTCGGTGACGCCCAGTTCGGTCATGTCCTCGACCGGCACCTGGACCGTCAGATCGAACGTCTTCGGTGCAGGCGGAGCGACGATCTCGATGGGAGCGGCACCGGCCAGGAATCGGCCGACCTCCTCGTGGGGTCGCACCGTCGCGGACAGGCCGATGCGTTGAGCCGGCTTGTCCAGCATCGCGTCGAGCCGTTCGAGAGACACCGCGAGGTGTGCGCCACGTTTGGTGCCTGCGACGGCGTGTACCTCGTCGACGATGACAGTGTCGACCTCGGCGAGGATGTCTCGCGCGGCCGAGGTGAGCATGAGGAACAGCGACTCCGGGGTGGTGATCAGGATGTCCGGCGGAGTCTTGATCATGTTCCTGCGGTCGGCGGCGCTGGTGTCGCCGGATCGCACACCGAGCGAGATCTCCGGTGGGTTCAGGCCGAGGCGCTTGGCGGTCTGGGTGATGCCGACGAGGGGAGCGCGCAGGTTGCGCTCGACGTCGACGGCAAGGGCCTTGAGCGGCGAGATGTAGAGGACTTTGGTCTTGCGGGTGCTGTCCGCACCCAGCTGCGCAAGCTCGTCCAGGGCCCACAGGAAGGCCGAGAGCGTCTTGCCCGAACCCGTCGGAGCAACCACGAGGGTGTGCGAACCACTCGAGATGGACGACCACGCGCCCAACTGCGCGGACGTCGGAGCGGGAAAAGCGCCGGTGAACCATTCCCGGGTCGGCCGCGACAACTTCTGCATCACCGACAGCTCGCCCGCTGCGTCGGTGCCCGTACTCTGCCTGGCCATCCCATCATCATGCCCCCGGGCACCGACAGATAACCCTCACGCCGTTCCCCGAGCGTGCGGCGGTGTCGATTCGAGCGATTCGGGTACACCGCCCCCATGACCGACGACCAAGAGATCATGCAGAAGATTTCCGCGAAACTCGACGCTCTGCTCGGCAGCAAGACCAACGGCCTGCAGAATGAGGTGCCTCCGGGCGCGAGCATCCAGTCCGACGAGGACGATGCCGAGCACGGGCCACTCGGCCGCGACTACCACCTGGCGAGCAAATACGCGCAGGCTCTCGCCATCAACGAGCCCCAGGTCATCGACCGCGAGGAATTCGATCGACTGGTCGCCGAGTACGGCTGACCAGCACCGCTGCGCGACACCGGCCCCGGCCCGCCTACGTGGGTCGGGGCTTCGTCGTGTTCGCAGCCGTGGCGTGGAGCCCGGCACCGGATCTACAGTCGACGGGGTGACCGAACGCAAGAAACCAGGAGTCACGTTCGAGTCCTGGGTGGACAAGCAGATTCGCGAGGCGCAGGACAACGGTGCGTTCGAGGGCCTGGAGGGCACCGGCAAGCCGATCCCGGTCGGCGATCCCGGCGACGAGCTGTGGTGGGTGCGGGGCTACCTGAAACGGGAGAACCTGCCCGCCGACGCCTTGCTGCCCACTGCATTGCAGCTGCGCAAGGAGATCGAGCGGCTGCCGTCGACATTGATCGGCATTCGGCGCGAGGATTCGGCACGAGAGGTGTTGGACGAGTTGAACGCTCGCATCGTCGACTGGATTCGGTTCCCGACGCCGCCGATCGTGCCGCTCGGCCCGGTGGACGTCGAGAACTGGATGGAGAGCTGGCGGATCAACCGCGCCGAGGTCGACCGACTGGCCCGCGAGCATGCGGCGCAGTCGCCCGCGACACCCACGAATGCGGCGGTTTCGGAGGCATCGTCCTGGTGGACGCGACTACGTACGAGGCTCGCCCGGGGGCGTTGAGCCCGAGCGCCTAGTTCTCTTCGTCTCGTAGCTCCTCGTTGAGCTTGTCCTCACCGCGATTGCGGAAGAACTTGAATCCCGGAATGCCGATGACCGCGCGCCGAACGTCCTTGGTGACTCCGAGGAGTTCGTGAATCTCGGGGGACACCGTGTCGAGGGTGGCGAGAATGGGAAGCAGCGCTTCCATGTGATCGAGGAGTCCGGGGAGCTGATCGACCATCGCGATCGCGGCGTCGACTTCCTCCTCGGACAGGTTGTCGACGAACTTGCGGGCCATGGGCTCGGACTTCTTGGCGATGGGATCGAACAACTCGATCAGCTCCAGCGCGGTGTGTGAGGCGACCGACGCCGACGCGACCACCTCGTCCGCGGCCCCGGTTGTCCGCTGCACGCTGGCGACCACGGCGTCGGCGGAGTCGATCACGTGATCGATACGTGTCATCAACATCTCAATGCGCGTCAGCAGTGCTTCGATTCGGCCGGGCAGGGTAAGCGCGAAAGCGGTCGTGGTGAGCATCCAGCCCGCACCGGCCCGAGCGACCGCGACTCCTCGCCGGAGCACAGTTTCGGTACCGAGGGGATCGGGGAGCACCACACCTGCCAAGACCAGAGCCATAGGAGCGACAATGCCACACCGACACAACGCCCCGAGTGCCGTTAGCCTCGAAGCATGAGAGCTCTCGTCACCGGTGCCAGCGGGTACATCGGGTCGCGGTTGGTGGCAGCTCTGCTGGCCGACGAGTTCGAGGTCGTCGTCGGCTCCCGAACGCCGGACAACCTGCGGACCTTCGACTTCTTCGACTCCGTCACCGCAGTCTCGCTCGATGTCACCGACGAGCAGTCCTGCGCTGCCGCGTTCGCGCAGTCCGGCGACATCGACGTGGCCTATTACCTCGTGCATGCCATCGGCGAGTCCGATTACCGCGCGCAGGACCGGCGGTCTGCCGAGCAGTTCGCCGCGGCGGCGGCGCGGGCGGGAGTACGCCGAATCGTCTACCTCGGTGGTTTCGTACCCGATGACGACCAGCTGTCGGAGCACCTCGCGAGCCGGGCGGACGTCGGCGAGGCTCTGACGGTGGACGGCGTCGAGCTGGTCTGGCTCAGAGCGGCCATCGTCCTGGGTGCAGGTTCGACGTCGTACGAGATGTTGCGCTACCTCGCCGACCGCTTGCCGGTGCTGCCGCTGCCGAGTTGGCTCGCCGAGCCCGTGCAGCCCATTGCCGTGGACGACGTTCTGCACTATCTGCTCGCAAGCGCCGACACCGATGCAGTCCCAGCGGGTTCCTACGACATCGGTGGGCCGGATGTGGTGCCGTATCGAGATCTGGTGTTCGCGTACGTCGAAGCTGCCGGCCTCCAGCGCATCGGCGTTCCGGTGCCGCTGGTGCCGACCTCGCTCGCAGGCAAGGTCATCGGAAAGATCATTCCGGTTCCCGCGGGACTCGCCGAAGATCTCGTCGGGTCGCTGCACAACACGATGACGACGTCGGAGAGTCGGATTCGTGAACTCGTGCCGGACCCTCCCCGAGGTCTCACCACGATTGCCGACGCCATGGCCCGTAGTGTGCGGGGAATGGTCGGTGACCCTCCCGGTGTGTGTGCGCTGAAGGATCCGCTTCGGCTCGCGCGCACCGACGCGGCCTGGAGCGGCGGTGACGCTCTGGGGATCAGACGTCGCGGTGTCGCGGCATCCTCGGACCGCACCTGGGGGTTGATCGAAGCCCTCGGCGGGCGTCGACTGCTGTACGCCAAGCCCGTCGCGGCAGCGGTACGCACCAATCTCGACGTGATAGCCGACGTGAATCGACGCGCGAGGTCGGCCGTACGCCGACTGACCGATACCGAGGAGGCGTGATGGGAACGTGGTCCACGACCGCGCTCAACGTGATGAAGTCCGCTCTGGTCGATCCGGTCGAGCGCGATCACCGACAGTCCGACGCAGCGTTTCGCAAGCGCCGAATCGTCGTGATGATCACCTTGGTGATCGGCGCGACGGTGCTGTACTTCTCGCTCAAGACGGAGCCGGGTGACCCGACGTTCTATGCGCTGACGCTGGTGCTTGCCGCAGTCTGGACGATCGGTGGATTTGCGTCCGGACCACTGCACCTGGGCCGTATCCAGGTCGGCGGGTCGATCAGACGGCCGATCGTCACCCCCATCCTGATCGGACTCGCCGTGGGCGGAGTCTTCTTGCTCGGCGGACTCGTGGTTCGGCAGATTCCGCCGCTGGCCGACTTCACCGAGAACGTGCTCGCACACGCCCGGGTGGGGTCACTGGTTCTGATCGTCTTCATCGCGCTGCTCAACGGCGTCGCCGAGGAGATCTTCTTCCGGGGAGCCCTGTACTCGGCCATCGGGGTCAAGCATCCGGTCATCATCTCCACCGTCATCTACGCGATTGCCACCCTCGCATCCGGCAATCCGATGCTGGGCTTCGCGGCTGTCCTGCTCGGTTACGTGATGGGTCTGCAGAGGCGTGCGTCCGGTGGCATCCTGGCTCCGATTCTCACGCACGTCAGTTGGTCGGCGGTCATGGTCCTCGCCCTACCCCCTCTGTTCCTGTGAAAAAGAGGCACAAGCACCGATTCGACCAGCAGAAACGGATGTGGCCGCTGATTCGTCTCGGATCTGGGCTACATTGCGCAGGTGAGTGAAAATCTCGATCGCGTCGATCGCTTGATCATCGACGAGCTTGTCTCCGACGGACGCGCTACTTTGGCGACGTTGGCGGAAAAGGCTTCCCTGTCCGTCTCGGCCGTTCAATCGAGGGTTCGACGGCTCGAGTCCAGGCGCGTCATCCGTGGATACACGGCCCAGGTCGATCCGGAGGCCCTCGGCCGTCCGCTGTCGGCATTCGTTGCCATCACTCCGATCGATCCGGCCCAACCGGACGATGCCCCCGCCAGGTTGAAGCATCTGTCGGCCATCGAGTCGTGTCACTCGGTTGCCGGTGAGGAAAGCTACGTTCTGCTGGTGCGAGTCGAATCGCCGAGGGCGCTCGAACGCTTGCTGCAGGAGATCCGGGCAACCGCCAACGTGCAGACGCGCAGCACGATCATTCTGCAGACGTTCTACGACCGCTGACCGCCCGCCAGACGCGGTCCGACGACATGGGTAGGTCGTACAGTCGGGCACCGACGGCGTCGCGAATGGCGTTGGCCAGAGCCGGTGCCACGGGGTTGTACGGAGACTCGCTCATCGACTTCGCGCCGAACGGGCCCAGCCGGTCGTAGGTGTCGGCGAACAAGACCTCCGTGCGAGGAATGTCCGCGAACTGCGGAACGTGGTAGCTACGAATCGAATCGGTGGTGACCAGACCGGCACCGTCGGTGCGGATCTCCTCGTACAGTGCGCTACCGATCGCCTGTGCGACGCCGCCCTCGACCTGACCACGGCACTGTTGCGGGTTCATCACGGTTCCGGCGTCCGCGCTCTGCACCGACTGCAGTATTTTCACGGTGCCGGTGTCCTCGTGCACCGCCACTCGGAACGCGTGCACGTTGAACGCGAGCGAACGCGGCAGCCCGCCACTGTTGCCTGCGGTGACGAGGGTGCCTCCCGCCATCGCCAGAATGTCGTCGAGGGTGACGAAGCGATCTCCGCAGCGCACGCCCTCCGGTCCGAGTGTGCAGTCCGAATTTCGGTGTCCGGTCGCGGTGGCGGCCAGATCCAGGATCCGAGCCGACATCGCGCGAACCGCCGCGTAGAGGGCCTTGCCTGCCACCACGGTGCCCGCCGAACCGAATGCGCCCGTGTCGTAGGTGACCGAGTCGGTGTCGGATTGATCGACTCCGATGCGGTCGACGGACGTGCCCAGTTCGCTCGCCGCGATCTGAGTGTGGACGGTGGTGGTTCCGTTGCCGAATTCCGCAGTCCCGACGCGTATCTCGTACCGCCCCTCGGGTAGCAGTGCCACCGAGGTCTCGGCGCGGTGGCCGCGCGGGGGAATGGTCGCGATCATGGCCACCGCCATTCCTTCGCCCACCTTCCAGCCCGCCGGTGCGTGCTCGCCGTTGCCTCGTCGCAGAGCGGCTTCGGCAAGGTCGATGCACTGATCGAGGCCGTAGCTGCCGAACTGCAGGTCGTCTTCCTCGTGGTGGGCGGCGACGATGTCGTCGCCGGGGACGATCACGTTGCGTCTGCGAAACTCGAACGGATCGACGTCGATCTCTCGCGCCAGATCGTCCATCGCCGATTCGATCGCGAACATCACCTGTCCCAAACCGTAGCCTCGGAAAGCTCCGGACGGGATGTTGTTGGTGTACACGGTCTTTGCGTCGACCCGTTTGTTGGCGCACCGGTAGATCGCCACCGACTCGCCGCAGCCGTGGAACATCACACCGGCACTGTGGTTCCCGTAGGCACCGGCGTCGGTGAGAACGTCGATCGACAGGGCGGTCAGCGTGCCGTCGGCGCTCGCGGCGGCCGTGACATCGACGCGGAATGGATGACGGCACGGTGCCACGGTGAACTCGTCCGTGCGCGTGAACTCGAACTGCACCGGTCGACCGGTACGCAGTACCGCCAGCGCCACCACGTCCTCGGTGAGCAACTCCTGCTTGCCGCCGAATCCGCCGCCGACGCGCGCGGTGAACACGCGAACACGATCGCGTGCCAAACCGAAGATCTCGCAGATCTCGTCGCGCACCAGAAACGGAACCTGAGTGCTGGTGCGTAGATTCAGTTTTCCGGTCTCGTCCAACCAACCGATGGTGCCGTGGGTTTCCAGGTGCACGTGCTGAATCCGCTGCGTGGTCCAGCGGCCGGTGACCACCGCCGCCGCGTCGCGAACGGCAGCGTCGACGTCCCCGGTACTGCCGTGCAGCTCGGCCACCAGATTGCGAGACGGATCCGCGATTCGCGCCGTCGCGTCCTTGTCGCCGTGGATCTTCGGCGCATCGGGTGCGAGCGAGGACTCCGGATCGAACACTGCAGGCAGCACGTCGTACTCGACGACAAGTGCGCGGCACCCTTCTTCGGCCGCTGCCACCGATTCTGCGACCACGATCGCCACTCGCTGGCCGATGAAGCGCACGACGGTATCGAGAACATGGGTGTCGTCCGGATCGTCGACGCGGCGGTCGTGGCGGGCCGTCGAGAATGCCGTCGCCGGACTGTCTTTCGCAGTCAGAATCAGGTGCACCCCCGGCACCTGCTCTGCCGCGGTGGTATCGACGGAGACGATCCGGGCATGCGCGTGTGGACTTCCGAGAACACTGGCGTGCAGCAACCCGGCAGGGGTGTGGTCGAGTGTGTAGGGCTCGGTTCCGGTGACGATGCGCGTGCTGGCGGGTGCCGCGAGCGACCGTCCACACGCCGGACCGTCGACGGACTTCTCGGTGTTGACCACCCCGCAGACGGCGTCGGACACGGCGCGATACCCGGTGCAGCGACACAGGTTTCCCTTCAGCCGTTCGGGAAGCTCGTCCAGATCTTCCTCGGTCAGCGTCGAGGCGGTGACGACCATTCCCGCAGTGCAGAATCCGCATTGGAAACCGGCGGCTTCGACGAATCGGCTCTGCATCGGGTGGAGGTCGTCCGGTGAGCCGAGTCCCGCGACGGTGGTGACGGACCGGTCGGCGGCACGAAACGCGGGGAAGATGCACGAGTGCACCGGTTCGCCGTCGACGAGCACCGAGCATGCGCCGCAGTCGCCTGCGTCGCACCCTTTCTTCACCTCGAAGTGGTCGTGTTCACGGAGCAGGGTGCGCAGGCACTGACCGGGCCGTGGAGTGACATCGGTCGGCACACCGTTGATGTCTACGATCATGACAACTCCTCGCGAATCTGCTGCGCTGCAGTGCAACTGATGTGTCGACGCCAGTCCGGAGCCCCGTGGGGGTCGTCGTACCAGTGCTGGGGACCGATGGTGGCGGCGAGCGCGTCGTCGAGTTCGCCCGCCGTCGGCAGGCCCGGGAAACGCAGAACGAACGGACGGACGGTCGACGCGCTGACGGTCAGAACGAATTTGCCGTCGTCGTCGACCCGCCCGATCACCACGGCGGCCGATCGCCCGAGCGGTGACAGTGCGAGCTTGCGCATCGCCGTTCTGGACTGGAGCGCGTGCAGCGGGATATCGATGCTGCGCAGCACGTCTCCCGGTCGAAGGGCGTTTTCGTGCGGGCCCGTGACCAGATCCGCGATCGCGATGCGGTAGTCGTGATCGGACCCATCGGCCGACCACACCTGCCCGACACCGTCGAGAGCGGCGGTCAACGAGATCATCGCTCCGGCAGGCAGGGCCAGCGCGATGTTGCCGCCGACGGTGGCGGTCTTCCAGATCTTGAACGAGGCCAACAATGCTGCTGCGCAGCGGGGAAACAATGCGGTGGCCGGCCAAGGAGAGGAGTAGCGCGCCAAGGTCTCGATGGTGCAGGTGGCAGCGATCTCGAGCCCGGTCTCGGTGACGGTCAACGGCTCCCAGCCCAAGGCGGTGACATCGACGAGGGTGGCCAGGTGGTCCTGCTTCTCGGAGAACAGCCAGGTACCGCCGGCAAGGACAGCGGTGTCCGTGCGTCCGGGCGGAAGGTCCGCGCGGGAGCCGGGAAGCAGAATGTCGTCGACAGTGCCGAGATCCATGGCCTTCGTTCACCTCGTTCTCGCCGGCAGATCCACCACCCCGACAGATCCAACACCCGATGTGTCCCTTCGAACTGTAGTGAGTATCTGTTACCGATCTTCGGTCGTTCGGCGATACGCCCGAAACTCGCACGAAACAACCCACACATACTGTTTTTCCTACGAGCTCAGCTGTTTCGAGCACGCTCAGCGAGGGCCGGGGGAGGAACAGCAGTGCAGGTCAAGGACTTGCTCGACGCCACGCAGCTCGGCATTCGATTGCTCACCTCCGATACCGACGCCCTCGGCCGCACGCTGCGTTGGACCTACACGAGCGAGCTGCCCGATCCGTCGCGCTACATCGCGGGCGGCGAGCTGGTCATCACCGGTCTCGTATGGCATCGAACGCCCGCGGACAGTGAGATGTTCGTCAGGGCCGTCGCCGAATCGGGGGCTTCGGCACTGGCCGCCGGTGAAGGGTTGCTCGGCCACGTTCCACCCGACCTGATCGACGCATGCGAGCGGCACGGACTACCCCTGCTCGCGGTACCCGAGACCGTCTCGTTCGGCGAGGTGACGGAGTTTCTCGTCGGCCGTGTCACCGGAGATCGCATAGCCTCGCTGAACACCTCGCTCGTCCGGCAACGCCAGCTGCTCACCGCGATCGCAGACGGCAGAGCGCTCGACGAGTTGGCGCTGCACACCTCCAGGGAAACCGGGATGGCGTGTCTGATCTTCACGGCGACCGGACGGCGGCTGGTGGCCGAGGTCTCGGCGTTCTCCGATGCCGACGTCGATACTCTGACGCACGCTGCGCTGTCCTCCGAAAGGCTGCCCACGACAACCACTCTCAGTGACGGAGGTGTGTACAGCATCTTCGGTGTCGGGCCTGCGCTCGCGCAGCGGACCACCCGATGGTTCCTCGCGGTGGCGGGAGACATGGCGACGTTCCCACCTGCCATCGCCGATGCGTTCGGCCAGCTCGCGGCCATCGCCGCGCTCGATCGTGCTCGACGCGAGGAGGGGCGACTGGTCCGACGCGAAATCGCCGACCAGGCAGTGGCGTTGATCGAGGCCGACAGCACCAGACCCGAAGCCCTGACGCGGCTGCGTCAGGCAGGCGTCGACCCGGACCGCTCGCTGGTCGTCGTCAGAGTCGTTCACAGCGGACGGATCGACCTGCGCGAGATGCTGCGTACGGTTCTCAGCGACACACTCACCTCCTTCGGTGGAGGATGCGTCGGGTGCAGCACGCACGGCGACATCGTCGCTGTCGTGAACACCGACGATCCTGATTTCACACAGACACTGCGAACCCGATTGACTCGCTTGGGCTCCGGCATCGGGCACAGCCGTCTGCTCGTGGGGGTCAGCTCCGAGGCAACCGGCATCACCATCGACGGCGCGCTGCGATCGGCCCGGCACGCACTCGAAGTCAGCAGACAAGGGTCAAGCCCGGTGACCGTCACCGCGGGTGCGCAACTGACCTCGGCGGTGTCGATGCTCTCGGCTCTGCCGGACGACGTGCGTCGGTCGTTCGTCGAACACGTACTCGCTCCACTGCTCGACTACGACCGGCGCACCGATGCCGGACTCACCGACACCCTCCGCGAATTCCTGGCGACCGGTGGATCGTGGAACCGGACGGCCGAGTCGTTGCACGTCCACCTCAACACCGTGCGGTACCGAATCAAGCGAGTGGAGGAGTTGCTGGGCCGGGATCTGAATTCCACCTCGGACCGGCTCGATGTCTACCTCGCGCTTCAATCCATCCCTCCTTCGTCGGCCACCGGGGCCGCATAGGATCGAGGAATGACTGGCTTCACCGGAATACCCTTCGCTGCCCTGGACTTCTACGAGGACCTCGAAGCCGACAACAGCAAGCTCTGGTGGAGCGAGCACAAGGAGGTCTACGACAACGCGGTCAAGGGGCCCATGACGGCGTTGCTCGCGACCCTCGAACCGGAATTCGGCAGCGCCAAGGTGTTTCGCCCCTACCGCGATGTCCGTTTCTCGAAGGACAAGACCCCGTACAAGACCCATCAGGGTGGATTCGTCGCTCGTGGGGACAGTCTGGGCTTCTACGTCCAGATCGACCCCGCGGGCTTGTTCGTCGCAGGTGGCTTCTACAACTCCTCGACCGAGGGTGTTGCCCGCTACCGCCGCACCGTCGACGACGACGTCCGCGGTGCCGAGCTCGAGCGAATTCTGGCGACGCTGACCAAAGCCGGATACGAGATCGGCGGCGACAAGCTCAAGACCAAGCCCCGGGGATACGAGCTGGACCACCCGCGCATCGACCTGTTGCGCCACAAGTCACTCACCGCGGGTAAGCATTTCGGCTCACCCGCGTGGCTGGAGACACCCAAGGCCGCCACGAAGGTGCGCGATGCCTGGCGAGCTCTGACCCCGTTGGTGGAGTGGACTGCGGCGCTGCACACGTGAGCTCAGGGCTCTATCCGACGACAGAGTATGTTCGCCAGGCACTTCCGGCGTCCGGGGCATCCTCGCGCTCGACGGTTGCCTGAATCAGACCGTACGGCCGATCGTCCGCGTTGAACACCTCGAGATTGTTCTCGATGCCGAACCTGCCCAGGTCGTAGACGAAGTGATGCTTGTTCGGCGCAGACATCGTGATCTCTGCGATGAACGGATATTTCTCCAGCACCGCCTCGCCCATGGCGTACAGAGTCTGCTGGAGGGCCAGCGACTGCAGATTGGCGAACCGCTCGACCATCGCCGCCTTCACACCCGCGTACACGGCGTCCCACTCGACGTCGGTGGTGGTGTATCGCCATTGCGCGGTCAGCGATGTCGCCATCACCCGGTCGGTGGTGGGTTCGAGAATCGTCAGGTCATCTTCGAGGAATCCGTGGAATTCCGAGCCCGTGGACTTGAGAATCACCATCTCCTTGAAGCCGCTGATCACCCACGTCTGCTGCGCGTCGCCCTTGCCCTCGACGGTCACCGCCGACGTGCGGATCTCCTCACCCTTGCGGGTCCACGTGTGATCGTGCTCGACGCCGTCGATCACCGCGCGAGCCCAGGCGTACTCCTCGAGTTCGATGCGGGCCCCTTCGACGGGTTCCACATCGTCGACGAAGTGCCGAGCGAGATCGAGGCCGTAGCTCTCCAGATGCAGCAACCCCTTGGTCTTCGCGTACGCGTACGCGGTCTGCTTCTGGGTGTCGGTGGGAAGCACGTTGGACTGATCTCCCACCAGATGCGCGGGCGAGAAGTCGCCGCGCAGGGCGCTCGACACGTTGATGTCGTGGATCTCGTGCCGGGGAGAGTCGCGATAGATCCGCACCACGCGGTTCTCCGCCTTGCCGTACTGATTGGATCCGAGGACGATCTTTCCGGTCAGGTCGGTCATGTCAGCTCCCGCGATAGGTCGAATAAGCAAAGGGGGACAACAGCAATGGGACGTGATAGTGGGCATCGGGATCGGTGACGGTGAACGAGATCGACACCTCGGGATAGAAGCTCGGTGTCGATGTCGCCTCGAAATAATCGCCGGTGTCGAACGAAAGGCGATACACGCCCGGATCGATCGGCCCCGGCACTACCTCGCCGATTCGGCCGTCGCCATCGGTGGTGGCGGTGGAGATCTCGCCCTTCTCGGGATGGAACAACCGCACCCGCATCCCCACCGCAGGTGTCCCCGAGGTGGCGTCGAGGACGTGGGTCGACAGCCCCGTCACTGCTCTGGTCCCAGCATGCGCCCGAGGCGAATTCGGTTGATCTTGGCCAGTTCCACGCGGAGCACCCGTCTTTCGGTTTCGGCATCGTTGTCGAGCCTCTCCTCGAGGATAGCGAGCAGGTCATCCGCGGACCTGCCCGTGGCGCACACCAGATACACATGGCCGAACTTGTCCTCGTACACACGGTTTCCTGCCGCCAACTTCTCGCGTACCTCGGTACCCGCCGTCGTCACCGCGGCCTGCTCACGTTTCGAGGACGGGTTGTCGGCCTTGCCGCCGATGCGTGGATGACCGTCGAGTGCATGGTCGATCTCGGCCTCGGGTAGTTCGGCAAGTACTCGATCCGCCCTGTCCAACAGCAGATCTCGACTGTCGAAGGGGCGACCCTGGGCGACGCGACGGGCCCAGATCGACGATGCGCAGCACTCGTAGAGTGCATGCATCGCTTGCCGATCACTGAGCCGATTGAACCCGTCGAGCCCTATCCATTCGTGCAGCACATCTCGCTCGCTATCTGAAGTCGTTGATGCGACCGAACCGCGCGGCCGCGATCGGGTTGGCGTCGGCCACGAGGTCGTCGAACCGGTAGTTCGCGATCTTGGCGATCTCGATCATCGCGAACGACCGCTCCGCCGACGGTGCGTTCTCGACGCGTGACCACCCGTTGGCCAGAACTCGATCGTAACGCTCCGTCTCCCGTGCACAGATCACCAGAGGGAAGCCGAAGTGTTCGCGGTATTCGGCGGCGAGTTGGACGATGTTGTCGTGCTCGTCCTCCTCCAGGTTGGACAAGCCGACGTGGTCCGCTGCGTTGAGGGTGCCGGTGGCGTCCTCGCTACCGAGATCGGGATAGCTGTTGATCAGCTCGATCTGTTCCTCGGTGGTGCCGGCCAACAATGCCTCCTGGAACGCCTCGCGCAACCCGTGCGCATCGGCGAAAGGCCGCTGCTGGTACGCGCGTTCGACCACCCACGGAGTGCCCTGCACCAAGCCGCCGAACGTGGCAGCGAAGTCCTCGGCGGACATCTCGTTGACCGTGTCGAGGGTGATGCCCTTACCCGGACCACCGGCGACGGCCTGCCCGCGATTGCCGATGTGGAAGAACAAGACGTTGAGCACGATTGCCGAGACCGCACCGAGAACGATGCCACTGCCGAACAACATTTCCAGCCAATCGGGCACACCCCCGGACACCGTCGGTTGAATGGTCACGAGCATCGCGAGACCGAGACTTGTGGCGACGATGATCAGGTTGCGGTGATCGGTGAAGTCCACCTTCGACAGAGTCTGGATTCCGACCACGGCGACGGTCGCGAACAGGGCGAGCGCGGCTCCGCCGAGCACCGGCGGCGGGATCGATGCCACGACGGCTGCCGTCTTGGGCAGCAGACCCAGCAGAATCATGATGCCGCCTGCCGTGGCCACCACCCAACGGCTGCGCACACCGGTCAGGCGCACCAGGCCGACGTTCTCCGAGAAGGCCGTGTACGGGAACGAGTTGAACGTGCCGCCGATGACGGTGGCCACGCCGTCCGCGCGCAGTGTCGCTGCGATGTCGTCCTTCTTGATGCGCTTGCCGACGATCTCACCCGTCGCGTACACACTGCCGGTGGTTTCGACGGCGATGATGAGCATGACCACGATCATCGAAATGATCGCGACGACACTGAATTTGGGCACGCCGAACAGGAAGGGCTGTGTGAAACCGACCCACGACGCCTCCGAGGTGCCGTCGAAGTTCATGTCTCCCAGAGCGAACGCCACGGCGCTACCGATCACCAGGCCCAGAAGCACAGCGATGGTCGCCATGAAACCCTTGAAGAATCGTTGGATCAGCACGATGATCAGCAGGGTGCCGATCGCGTATGCCATCCACCGTCCGTTGGACGGATCCTGTTCGTGGGTAGCAGGATTGGTCACAGCGTCGTTGACCGCCACCGGCAGCAACGCCACACCGATGATCGTGATGACGGTACCGGTGACCACCGGTGGGAAGAATCGCAGCAGCCTACTGAAGTACGGAGCCATGAAGAACGTGACGAGACCGGCGACGATGACGGCGCCGTAGACGTACAGCAACCCCTCGGTGCCGCCGCCGTTCGCCATCGCGATCGCGATCACCGGAGAGACGCCGGCGAACGTCACGCCCTGCAGGAGCGGCAGGCGGACACCGATCTTCCAGAATCCGACCGATTGGATGATCGATGCGATGCCGCAGGTGAACAGATCTGCGTTGATCAGGTGGATCAACTGTTCGTTGGTCAGTCCGATCGCGCTGCCGATGATGATCGGCACCAAGACGGCGCCTGCATAGAACGCGACGACATGTTGGAACCCGTAAGCAGCAAGTTTCGGAACGGGGAGCACTTCGTCGACAGGATGGACACGTTTGCGTGTGGTGGGCTTGACGGACATGGGTGGGCACCTCGCGGAAGCAACAGGGCAGGATTCCTGCGACGCTGCAGGAGAAGTGCACTAAGAATCAGTCATCACGCCTATCCTCGCTAGTCGAGCGAGCACAAACTTCGGGACGTACTCGACGTGGACGTTGTGCGAACATCCAAGACTTCACCCGAGAGTGAAAGGAACGATCGTGTCGGACCTTGCCGTCGGAGTGGTACTGGCCGCCGGTGCCGGAACGCGATACGGATCGCCCAAAGTGCTCGCCCACGACGGGCTGTGGCTCAGGACTGCGGTGCAGGCATTGCGCGACGGCGGCTGTGATCGCGTGGTCGTGGTGCTGGGAGCGGCGGATGCGCCCGTGCCCGACGGTGTGATCGCTGTTTATGCACCCCAGTGGGAACAGGGAATGAGCGCGTCGTTCGAGGCCGGTCTGACCGCAGCGTCGGACGCGGACTACGCGGTGGTGCATGTGGTCGATACGCCGGACGTCGGACCCGAGGTGGTGCAAGCAGTACTCGCTGCAGCGCGGGAAACCGGTCTCGCAAGAGCCGTGTTCGACGGCCGTCCCGGACATCCGGTTGTCCTGGCGCGACGACACGTCGACGCAGCCGTGGCATCGGCCTCGGGAGACGCCGGTGCACGCGACTTCCTGCGGGGAAGAGACGACGTGATCGCCGTCGAATGTTCGCAATGGGCAACGGGAATCGACCACGACTATCGGTGAGCGGACGCCCGGTCTGCATGTTCGGCCGAGTCGGCCTCGTCATCGACTACGAGGATCGGGGCCAGTAGAAGCGTCCCCGCGGGGACGCTCGAATCCGCGGATCTCGGCGGCAACGGCCTCGATCATGCCGTCGAATTGATGGCCACCGGTCGACAACTCGATCGCTCTCGCCGACGGGAGAGCGGTCGAGTTCGACGCCAGGTGAGAAATGGGAACCACGTCGTCGTCCCGGCAGTGGACGAGCGTCAGGTCGGTCTCGGGCTCCTGGGTGGTGAACGCGTAGTCCGTGACATCCCACCCATGCGGAGTCCAGTCCGGCATCGCCAACAGAGTGGCTCTCAGGGGTCGCTCCCGGCGATGTTCTGCCAAGACCCTGACGAGGATCGATGCGCCGAAGGAATGCGCAATGACCGCATCATCCGATCCGAGCCGGTCCAGGTGCTGCCGAACCGGCGCGGCCCAGTCCTCGAAACCCATGGCAGTGTCGGACAGTTCGGGCATGCACAGATCGAGGTGCAAAGCCTGTGCAAGTCCGTTGGCCAGCGGTGCGTCGTCGAAAAATCCGCCGGCACCGTGAACGAACAGAAGTCGACCGACCATAGTGGGTTCCTCTCCTCGGCAATGCTGTCACCGAAGAAGACCGAATCGCGGCCGTGAATTCACCGGTTGACTCGGATTCGGGGTCCGTGCGAGCATCGTCCTCAGCGTCGCGTGTCGATGACGGACTGCGTCAGGCATGGAGGCGTCGTACTGCCCAGGAGGCAGCGCATGTCCATTTCGTTCGATCACACCATCATCGTTGCAAAGAACAGTGCCGCATCGGCCGAATTCTTTTGCACCCTGTTCGCTTTACCCGAGGCCCCGTCATGGGGGCCGTTCGTCAACGTACAGCTCACCGACGGCACTCTCGTTCAATTCGCCGAGCCCCCCTTCGATGATATTCAGTTCCAGCACTACGCATTTCGGGTGAGCGACGATCTGTTCGACGCGGCCTACGCGAGGCTGGTCGACCAGGGCGTCGAACACTGGGCCGACCCCCGGATGACCGAACCCGGCACCGTCAACACCGACCACGGGGGCCGCGGAGTGTATTTCCGCGACCCGACCGGGCACTTCTTCGAGATGCTGACGCACTCGTACCTGCCGACACCGGGTGAGCCGGTACCGTAGCCACTGTGGCCGAGCAACAGCATGTTTCGATGACGAGGGCCGCCTACGACACCGTTGCCGAGAGCTACGCCGAACTTGTTCGCGACGAACTCGACGGCCGACATCTCGAGCACGGATTGTTGGCGACGTTCGCAGCCCGGGTGCCGAGTGGGCACGTTCTGGAGGTGGGGTGTGGTTCCGGCCGTATCACCGAGCAGCTGCACCGCCTCGGCCTCGACGTAGCGGGGATGGATCTGTCGCCCAATATGATCGAGGTCGCTCGGCGCGAACATCCGCACCTGCGATTCGATGTCGGGTCGATGGAGGCGTTGGACGCGGGTGACAGCTCTCTGGCGGGGATCGTTGCCTGGTACTCGATCATCCACACGCCTCCGCACCAATTGTCGAAGATCTTTGCCGAATTGCATCGGGTGCTGATGCCGGAAGGTCTGCTGCTGTTGGCATTTCAAGCAGGCAACGAGCGGGTGCGACTCGAGCAGGCGTACGGACACTCGGTCTCGTACGACGCATACCGACTCGACCCCGACATGGTCGCAGGCATGCTCGTCGAGGCGAACTTCGAGGTGGACGTCCGCGTGCATCGAGCTCCGATGGGATACGAGTCGACATCGCAGGCATTTCTGTTGGCCCGCGAACGAACATCGTGATGTTTCGAGACCGGTAGGAGTTGCCCGATGCATGCACCCCGTCCACGCGTTCTCTTCGTCACCGACCTGGCGTATCTGTCGAAGGGCCGACGCTACTGCGACGAAGACATCTTTCTGTCGTCGCAGCTCCGCGAGTGGTTCGACATTGCGCTCTGTCACCCGCTCGACGCGCTTGCGCTGATGGACGGCTTCGATGTGGTCGTCATCCGGAACTCCGGGCCTGTGCTGGGGTACCAGGATGCTTTCGACATGTTTGCTCGCCATGCGCGCGAGAACGGCGCGAAGGTTTTCACCCAGCTGACCGGCAAAGGCGACCAGAGAGGCAAGCAGTACCTGGTCGATCTTTTCGCAGATGGTTTTCCGGTCATACCTACCGTCGACGACCCGCGGAACGTCTCGCGCTTACCCGAGGTGAATACCTATGTGGTGAAACCGAAATGGGGTGCCGACTCGATCGGCATGCGTCATTCCGGGCGCGCCGAATTATCGCAAGTAGAGCCGGGCAGCCTGATTCAGCCGCGAATCGATTTCGTGTACGAAGTGTCGTTCTACTTCATCGGCCACACAGTTCGATACGCCTTGTACGCTCCTGACCCCGACCGACGTTGGGACCTGGAGCCGTACTCGACTACTGCTCAGGACCGAGAGTTCGCGCAACGATTCGTCGATTGGAACGACATCGACCACGGAATCACTCGGGTGGACGCATGCCGCACCGTCGACGGAACGCTGCTGTTGGTCGAGCTCGAAGACCTGAACCCGTACCTCTCACTCGACCGGCTGACCGAGTCGGCGCGTCGAGAGTTCGTGAACCACATGGCGGAGGCGATCGTAGCGCTGTGTGCCCAGCCGTAGAGGGCGATATCAGTCGGGCACAGCACGCTGGACGCAGCATCGGTGCTCGCGATTCGGTAGCGTCGTCTCCGTGATTCTCGGACCGAACGATGCAGTGTTCTGTCGCTCGAGGATCGTCGTTGCTGGGACGTCCGGTTCCGGGAAAACGACGCTGTCTGCCCGTCTCGGATCGATTCTGGGAATCGAACACATCGAGATCGACAGCTTGTTCCACGGCCCGAATTGGACGCCGCGTGCGACGTTCGAGTCCGAGGTGGAGGAGTTCATCGCGCGCCCGTCGTGGGTCACCGAGTGGCAGTACAACATCGTTCGAGACCGTCTCGCCGATCGAGCCGATTTGTTTCTGTGGCTGGACCTACCGCGCCGAACAGTCATGCGGCAGGTGATGGTTCGGACGCTACGGCGCAGGCTCGGTAGGCGCGAGCTGTGGAACGGCAACATCGAACCCCCACTGCACCGCATCCTCTTCGACCGCGACCACATCGTTCGATGGGCATGGAACACCTACCGGTCGACTACCGAGCGAGTGCAGCAACTGAGTGTGCGCCGCCCGGAGCTGACGATTGTTCGCTTCCGTTCGCACCGGGACGTGGACGCGTGGATTGCGCACCAGCTGATTCCTGTGACCCGATAGCTGTTGTCAGCAGCCCAATTGCGTTGCGAGAGAATCGATCGAGTCGACGCTGTGATTCCAGTCGGATTCCGCGGCGAGGTCGGTGGTCTGACGCGGCCCGTGTTCGAGGGGACGAGCGACGAATGCCGTTGCGAAGCCGCAGTCGGCAGCGGCAGCGAGATCACTGTTGTGTGCGGCGACCATCATGCACTCGCTCGGCTCGAGACCCAGAATGTCCGCGGTGCGTAGATAGGCGTCGGGCATGGGCTTGTACGCACGCACCGGTTCTGCTCCGAGGATTGCGTCCCATGGCAGTCCGGCATTCTTGGCCATATCGAGCAGCAGCGAGATGTTGCCGTTGGAGAGCGGCGCGATGATGAACTCGGTGCGTAGTCGGGTGAGCCCAGAAACCGAATCCGGCCACGGATCCAATCGATGCCACGCGTGATTCAAGGATGCGACATCACTGTCGTCTAGCTGAACATCGAACTCCGACAACACGACTCGAAGTGACTCGAGATGAAGTACATCGAGCCGGGTGAACGGGCGGTTGCCCGACCGAACCTGTTCCATCGCCGGCTGATACAGGCTGCGCCAGCGGTCGGCGAACGCATGACTGTCGATGTCGGGACCACACAGCGACTCGACCTCGCGGGCCACGCTGGTACGCCAATCGACCACTGTGCCGAACACATCGAACAGAAGCGCCTTCAACGATCTCTCTTCTTTTTCTTCGGACTCTTCGAGTGACCGCCCGCCGACAGCAGCGCACCCGCCAATGGGATGAGAAGGAAGAACAGCCACTTCTGATCGAAGTCGGTGAGGAAGAACAATGCCAGTGAACCGAAGATCACCAGGGGCATCACCACTGCGCGCCAATCGATTCCGGCACCGCCCTCGGTCGGTGCCGGAGATTTCCCGAGCTGGGCGGGAGTGTGCGACGTCGACGCAGCGGGGAGATCGACGAAGACTTTGTCGATCTCCCCACGCGTCGTCGCCGAAGCAACGACGGCGCTGCGCTCGTCGAATTCGGGCACGGTCAGCCGACCCTCACTGAAGTGCAGACTCAGTGCCTCGAGGGCCTTCTCTCGATCAGCCGTACCGATTCGGATCTCCGGAAGCTCGGACATCGCTACGTCATTTGATCTCTGCGAGGACGGTGCCTTGGGTGATGGCGTCGCCTGCGGTGACGGTCAGGCCGGTGATGGTGCCTGCTTTGTGGGCGTTGACGGGGTTTTCCATTTTCATTGCTTCGAGGACGGCGATGAGGTCACCGGCGTCGACGGTTTGGCCTTCGTCGACGGCGACTTTGACCACGGTGCCCTGCATGGGTGCGGTGACCGCGTCTCCGGATGCGGCACCGGCTCCCGCACCACCACGGGTACGAGCTTTGGGCTTGCGGCGTACCGCGCCGGCGGGCCCGCCGCCGTTACCGCCGCTGAGGGACAGTTCCCCGGGCAACGAGACCTCGACGCGGCGGCCACCGACCTCGACGACGACGGACTGCCGCGGCAGGACGTCGTCGTCGTCGTCGATGGGTTGTCCGGCGGTGAACGGGGGAGCCTGGTTGTCCCATTCGGTTTCGATCCAGCGGGTGTGGACGTCGAAGGAGTCGCCGTCGCCGATGAACGCCGGATCGGAGACCACCGCGGCGTGGAACGGAATCACCGTCGCAAGTCCTTGGACGTCGAATTCGGCGAGTGCTCGACGTGAACGGGCGAGGGCTTCCTCGCGGGTCGCGCCGGTGACGATGAGCTTGGCGAGCATCGAGTCGAACTGTCCACCGATCACCGAGCCGGATTCGACACCGGAATCGACGCGCACACCGGGTCCCGACGGCGCACGGAAGGTGGTGACCGGTCCGGGGGCGGGTAGGAAGCCGCGTCCGGCGTCTTCGCCGTTGATCCGGAACTCGAACGAATGCCCCCGGGGTTCGGGGTCGTCGGTGATGGACAGTTCTTCACCGTTGGCGATCTTGAACTGCTGCAGCACCAGGTCGATGCCGGAGGTTTCCTCGGTGACGGGATGCTCGACCTGCAGGCGGGTGTTCACTTCCAGGAACGACACGAGGCCGTCTTGTCCGACGAGGTATTCGACGGTGCCGGCACCGTAGTAGCCGGCTTCGAGGCAGATGGCTTTGGCGGAGGAGTGGATTTCTTTGCGTTGGGCGTCGGTGAGGAACGGGGCGGGTGCTTCCTCGACGAGTTTCTGGAAGCGGCGTTGCAGGGAGCAGTCGCGGGTGCCGGCGACGATGACGTTGCCGTGTTGGTCGGCGATGACCTGCGCTTCGACGTGGCGGGGCTTGTCGAGGTAGCGCTCGACGAAGCATTCTCCGCGCCCGAACGCGGCGACTGCTTCGCGGGTGGCCGAATCGAACAGTTCGGGGATTTCCTCGCGGGTGCGGGCGACTTTCATGCCGCGTCCGCCGCCACCGAACGCGGCTTTGATCGCGATCGGTAGGCCGTGTTCGTCGACGAAGGCGAGGATTTCGTCGGCGTCCTTGACCGGTTCGGAGGTGCCGGGGACCGAGGGTGCTTTGGCGCGGGCGGCGATGTGGCGGGCGGTGACCTTGTCGCCGAGGTCGCGGATGGACTGCGGGGACGGTCCGATCCAGATCAGGCCGGCATCGATGACGGCTTGGGCGAAGTCGGCGTTCTCGGAGAGGAATCCGTAGCCGGGGTGGATGGCGTCGGCCCCGGACTTGGCGGCGGCGTCGATGATCTTGTCGATCACCAGGTACGACTCCGCGGAGCTCTGCCCGCCGAGCGCGAAGGCTTCGTCGGCCAGACGGACGAACGGGGCGTCGGCGTCGGGTTCGGCGTACACAGCGACACTGGCCAACCCGGCATCGGCCGCAGCCCGGATCACCCGCACCGCGATCTCACCACGATTGGCGACAAGAACCTTGGTGATCTGAGCACTGGCATGGCTGGGCACTGAGCCTCCTACGGATGTGTTTCTCGCGTGCTTCGTTACGAACGTCACGTCGGAGTCTAAGCATCGGCACTGTCATCGCTGCAATCGGTCTGCAGAGCTGCAGCTGACCGGCGGCGAGCCGCAGTGAGCTACTGATTGGTAGCGATCTGACCGGTGTCGGTATGTCCGATATCGGATCGCTCGTCGCCCGTGAGGGGGAATCGGGCGGTACCCGTGTCCGCAACATCGCTCAACAACTTTCGGAAGGCACCGACGTATTCGTGAACCCGCGCGGTCGCCTGCTCGGTGTTGGGATAGCGAGCCGCGATGTTGATCCCCTGCGGCGTGCGGTTGATCCAGATGTACACGTCGTGCTGGTACTGCTTGCTGCGCAACGCTCGGGCGTTCCAGTCCGGCCAGTGCTCGGCGGCAGGCGCGAACCGCACATCCATGAAGGAGACGACGAAACGCGGGCG
>NZ_LVCU01000379.1:0-290 GCF_001647185.1 Rhodococcus sp. EPR-147 | reverse complement strand
CTCGGTGGTAACTCGCTGATCGCCACGCGAGTGGCGGCACGGGTGTCGGCGGCGCTCGGCAAGAAGGTCGGTGTTCGAGATCTGTTCGAGGCGTCGACCGTTGCCGCGCTCGCAGCTCGTGCCGAGTCGCGGATCGACGACGCGAACGATGTGCCGCTGCGCCGCCGACCGGCCGGCCAGACCGTGCCGTTGTCGCTCGCGCAACAGCGCATGTGGGTACTCAACCGACTCGACCCCGAGTCCGGGGCCTACAACATGCCGCTGGCGCTCCGTCTGCGAGGCGAGCTCGA
>NZ_LVCU01000378.1:0-1723 GCF_001647185.1 Rhodococcus sp. EPR-147 | reverse complement strand
CGTATCAGGAGTTCATCGACGCCGGATCGGTCGTACCCGATCTGACTCCGATCGACGCGACCGACGACTCCGACACCGCCGAACGGATTCGCGCACTCGTCTACCAGGGTTTCGACGTCACCGTCGCACCCCCGGTCCGGGGCGCACTGTTTCGGTTCGGTCCGGACGAGTACGTCTTCGTCATCGTGATGCACCACATCAGCGGAGACGGTGCATCGATGGCACCACTGGCTCGTGACGTCATGACCGCGTACCTCGCTGCCGCGTCGGGAACCGACTACACCCCCGAACCGCTGACGGTGCAGTACGCGGACTTCGCGGTCTGGCAGCGGCAGGTGCTGGGCTCGGACAGCGACCCCACGTCGATTCTGTCGCAGCAGTTGGCCTTCTGGGCGGACGAGCTCAGCGGGATCACCCCGGTCGTGTCGTTGCCGTGGGATCGGCCGCGTGCGGCTACCGCCAACCTGCGCGGAGCCAGTGTGAGTGTCGAGCTGGACGAGTCGGTACACACCGGGCTCGCGGCGATCGCGCGCGAGAACAACGCGACTCTGTTCATGGTGTTGCACGCGGTACTCGGGGTGCTTTTGTCGCGGATGAGTGGCTCCCGCAGCTTCGCCGTCGGCACGCCTATCGCCGGCCGCGGGCACGAGGCGCTCGACGGATTGGTCGGCATGTTCGTCAACACGCTGGCGCTGCGCACGGACGTGGACCCGGACGCGACGTTCGCAGAGCTGCTGACCGCTGTCCGCGAGACCGACCTGCGGGCCTTCGCGAATTCGGACGTGCCGTTCGAGCGGGTCGTCGACACCATCGCACCGGACCGGAACGCCGGCTACACCCCGCTGTTCCAGACGGTTCTGTCGGTGGAGCCCCACGGCGAGGCGCGGTTCGAATTGCCGAACCTGGTGGTCGAACCCGTCAGCGGCTTCGAGCCGACGGCGAAATTCGACCTGCAGGTCACGGTGGAGACCCAGCACGCCGACGGGAACAGCGGCACCGGAACCCTGAACGTCGAATGGGTGTATGCCGCCGACCTGTTCGACGAGTCCACGGTCGCCTCCTTGGCGGAACGATTCGCTCGTATCGCCGGTGCGGTAGCGGCAACACCAGCTGTCGTCGTCGGCGACATCGACGTGCTCGACGCCGCCGAGCGGGCCGCATCGACCGAGTCCCCGCAGGCCGCCGACTCCTCTGTGGCACCGGTCCGGTCGGACCTGACCTTGCCGCAGGTACTCACCTCGGCGGTGGACGCAGATCCCGATGCGCCCGCGTTGTCGTCGGACGGAGTCGAGACCACCTATCGTCAGCTCGACGAGCAGTCGTCGAGGATGGCTCGGGTACTGATCGAGCGTGGCGTCCGGCCCGGAGTCGTGGTCGGCGTCTCCGTCACCGGCGAGGTCGCGGCCGTCGTGACGCGGTGGGCGGTGGCCAAGGCAGGCGGAGCTGTGGCACCGATCAGCACATCGAACTCCTCCGACGTTCTGGAGCGGGCAGGCGCGTCCGTCCTCGTTCTGGACGGTGACGATGCGCCGAGCTCGGCCGGGCCCGCCACGACCGTCCACCTCGGGCAACCGGACGTGGTCGACGCCATTGCCGCGAGTTCTGCGCGGCCGGTGACGTATTCGGACCGAACGGCGGTTCTGGGACCCGATAGCCCAGCGTTGGTCTCGGTCGACGACGGCACCGTGATCGACCACGGAACACTCGCCGCACTGGCGACGAG
>NZ_LVCU01000377.1:0-4150 GCF_001647185.1 Rhodococcus sp. EPR-147 | reverse complement strand
GTCGCCGTGACGGCAGGTGCAGCGCTGGTGACCGACCGGGGGGAGTCCGCCGAAGACGCCGCAGACATCGTGTCCGCAGAATGGGTGACCCATGCGTTCCTCGCCGCAGCAGACATCGCCGCAGTCGATCGACTGCAACCCGAGGACATCGAGGACCTCGTTGCGATCGTGTCGGTCGACGGTGACGGTGTCGAGATGAGCGGTGTCGACATTCCGGTGCATCGTCTGCCCGGGTCGTTGGGAACCGCCGACCGATAGGGTGAAGCGAACTGCAACGCTCGCCGCGTCGCGGACGATGAACGGTCGGATCGGCCGACGCGTCGTCCACGACCGAGCGCGGGGCAACACTG
Source organism: Rhodococcus sp. EPR-147 (assembly GCF_001647185.1). NCBI lineage: Bacteria > Bacillati > Actinomycetota > Actinomycetes > Mycobacteriales > Nocardiaceae > Rhodococcus > Rhodococcus sp. EPR-147. The sequence goes on along the minus strand of NZ_LVCU01000377.1, from coordinate 3,800 downwards.
GTGAGGAGTCATAGTTCAGATGAGTTCGGATGGATCGACCGGCACACCGTCCGAGTCGGGCGGCCGAGTGGGTGGACGGTCGAGCCGCCCCAGGCCTACCCGTGCACGACCCACCCGACAGCGACCGGCCCGTACGGTCGCGCTGCCGACTCTGCTCGCCGCGGCGGTGGAAAAGAACCCGGACGGTACCGCGGTGGAGTTCGACACCCGGTCGCTCACCTATCGGGAGATCGACTCCCGGTCGTCCAGGCTCGCCCGGCTGCTCATCGAACGCGGGGTAGGTCCCGAGGATTTCGTGGCTCTGGCACTGACCCGTTCGATCGAATCGGTCACGGCCGTGTGGGCCGTGGCGAAGACCGGTGCTGCATTCGTGCCCATCGACCCGAATTACCCGGCCGCCCGCATCACGCACATGGTGAACGACTCCGGCGTGCGAATGGGTGTCACTGCAACACAATTCGAGGACACGATGCCGACGTCGGTGTCGTGGATCAGCCTCGACTCGTCCGACACCGAAGGCGCACTTCAGGGGTTGTCCGACGATCCCGTCGTAGCGGAAGACCGACGGGCACCGATTCGCCCGTCCACGCTCGCGTACGTCATCTACACCTCCGGCTCGACCGGTCTGCCGAAAGGCGTCGCCGTCTCCCACGCCGGACTGGCTCCGCTGACCTCCACTCAGGTCGAGACCTACGGGCTGGACTCCGATTCGCGCACACTGCATTTCGCGTCCCCCAGCTTCGATGCATCCGTGCTGGAGCTACTGATGGCCGTGGGCGCAGGCTCGACGATGGTCATCGTCCCACCCGGCGTCTACGGCGGTGCCGATCTGGCTGACATGCTCCGCCGCCACCGCGTCAGCCATGCGTTCGTCACCCCGGCAGCGCTGGCCTCGCTCGACCCGGCTGAGGTGCCCGACATGCGGGTGCTTGCGATCGGCGGCGAGGCCTTCACCTCGGAGCTGATGTCGAAGTGGGCACCGGGCAGACGTTTTCACAACGTCTACGGCCCCACCGAAGCGTCGATGGTGTGCAATATCTCGCCGCCGTTGAACGCCGGCGAAGCCGTGCTGCTCGGGCCGTCCACCAAAGACATGGGCTACCACGTGCTCGACGACCGGTTGCGGCAGGTACCCGCAGGGGTGCCGGGGGAGCTGTATCTGACCGGTGCCGGCCTTGCGCGGGGTTACCATCGAAGATTTGCGCTGACCGCGGCGCGATTCGTAGCCAATCCCTATGCAGCCGAGAGTGATCCGAATCAAGCCAGGCTCTACCGCACCGGTGACCTGGTGCGGTGGCGGGAAGTGGCGTCCGGACGTGCCATCGAATATCTGGGCCGCAACGACTTTCAGGTCCAGATCCGAGGCTTCAGAATCGAACTCGGTGAAATCGACGCCGTTCTCACAGCGCAGGACGGGGTCGATTTCGCTGTGACGCTCGGTCACCGCAGTCCTACTGGCGCAACCGTTCTCGCAGCCTACGTACTGCCGGTGGCAGGGACGGACGTCGACCTGGACCGGGTGCTGGACGAGGCCGGGCGGAGTCTGCCCGCGCACATGGTGCCCTCGGTGATCACGCGGATCGATACGATTCCCCTGACTCCCACCGGCAAACTCGACCGAGACGCACTGCCGGAGCCGGTGTTCGAGGTCGCCGAGTTCCGCGCCCCGGCGACCCCTACCGAGCAGGCGGTAGCCGACATCTTCGTCGAGTTGCTCGGGGTCGAGCGAGTCGGTCTCGACGACGATTTCTTCGCGCTCGGCGGCAATTCGCTGATCGCCACCAAACTCGCCGCGCGGCTGGGTTCGGCACTCGGCGTGCACGTGCCTGCGCGTTCGGTGTTCGAGTCGTCCACCGTCGAAGCGCTCGCGAACGCAGCCGACTCGGTCGACGCTCCGATCCGGGCCCAGCTCGACGCCTCCAGGGCTCGGCCGCAACACATTCCGCTCTCGTCCGCTCAGCAACGCATGTGGTTCCTGAACCGACTCGACACCGCGTCGGCGATCAACAACGTGCCGGTTGCTCTGCTGCTGCGCGGTTCCCTCGACATCGATGCACTGCAGGCCGCCGTCCTCGATGTGGTCGGTCGCCACGAATCGTTGCGCACCATCTATCCCGACATCGACGGCAGCGGCTATCAGCAGGTGCTCGACGAGGCCGATGCGCAGGTCGACACGGCCGTGGTCACCGTCACCCGTGACGGCGCCTTGGCCGACGTCACCGAATTCTTCAGCCGTGGGTTCGACGTGACGGTCGAAATTCCGTTCCGCGTTCGGCTGTTCGAGGTCACCGACCCCGCCGGTCCGATGCCGGAGTACGTATTGGCGTTCGTGGCACACCACATCTCGGCCGACGGGCTGTCGATGGCTCCGCTGTCTCGGGACGTCATGACGGCATATCTCGCGCGACGCAGTGGATCGGCACCGCAGTGGACGCCGCTGCCGGTTCAGTACGTCGACTACACGCTGTGGCAACTCGACATGCTGGGTTCGGAGTCGGACCCGAAATCCGTCGCCAGCAAGCAGATTCAGTACTGGCAGCACGCGCTCGACGGCCTACCCGAACAACTGGAGTTACCCGCCGACCGGCCGCGTCCACGAGTCGCGTCGGGACGAGGGGCGGTGGTGTCGTTCGATATCGATCCCGAGCTGCACACCCGAGTGGTCGAATGCGCCCGGGCCAACGAGTCGACCCCGTTCATGGTGGTGCACGCCGCGTTGGCCGTGTTGCTGGCGACACTGTCGGGTACGGCCGACATCGCCGTCGGAGCACCGGTGGGTGGCCGTGGTGACGCGCGGCTGGACGATCTGGTGGGCATGTTCGTCAATACGGTGGTGCTTCGAACCCCTGTTGCCTCGGATGCCTCGTTCGTCGAGGTTCTCGACACGGTACGTACGGCCGACCTCGAGGCGTTCGACAACGTCGACGTTCCCTTCGAGCGTCTGGTCGAGGTACTCGATCCGGTGCGTTCGCAAGGACGACACCCACTGGTGCAGGTTGCGCTGTTCTTCCAGAACTTCTCGCAGGGTTCGTTCGAGCTGCCCGATCTCGCCGTCGAGGCGTTCGGGTCCGGCGTGGCATCGGCCAAGTTCGACCTCCAGGTGACGTTCACCGAGCGGGGCGACGGCGCAGGGCTCGCCGTCGAGTTGATGTACGCCACGGATCTGTTCGACGAGCCGACCGTGACGGCCTTCGGGCACCGGCTGGTGGCCGTTCTCGACTCCGTGACCGCTCGACCCGAACTCGCGGTCGGTGACATCGACGTTCTCGATTCGGCTGAGCGTGAACAACTCTCGTTGCGGGGCAACGGCATCGCGGTGGCTGTCGATCCGGACGAGGTGCTGCTGGATGGTTTCGACCGGGTGGTGGCCGAGTCGCCTGATGTGGTGGCGTTGGTGTTCGGCGAACAGTCGTTGACGTATCGGGAGTTCTCGGACCGGGTGGATGCGACTGCGTGGTTGTTGCAGGAGCACGGTGCCGGGCCGGGTGTGTCGGTGGGGTTGGCCATGCGTCGGTCGATCGAGCTTGTGGTCGGCATGTATGCCGTGCTGCGGTCCGGTGCGGCGTACGTTCCGGTGGATCCGGATCAGCCGTCCGAGCGCAACGACTACATTCTAGACACGGCGTCGCCGGTTGTCGTTCTGTCGACGGCGCGAGACGACTTCGCCACGGCGACAGCGATTCCGGTTCTCGACATCACGGATCCGCCGCCGCCGGTCGGGTCGGTGGCATTCCCCCGTCCCTCCGGTGCCGATCTGGCGTACGTGCTGTTCACGTCCGGGTCGACCGGTCGGCCCAAGG
>NZ_LVCU01000376.1:0-12224 GCF_001647185.1 Rhodococcus sp. EPR-147 | reverse complement strand
GAAGACGGCCACGACGTTCGACGTGTCGTTGTGGGGGTTCTTCCTGCCGCTGCGTACCGGGGGTCGGCTGATCGTGGCGGCCCCGGGCGCGCAGCGTGATGTGGAGGCCGTGGCGGCCGATATCGCCCGTCATGGTGTGACGGTGACGGATTTCGTGCCGTCGATGCTCACGGTGTTTGCCGAATCGGTTGCTGCGCAGTCCATCTCTTCGCTTCGGCACATCTTCGTGATCGGTGAGGCGTTGCCCGCGCGGACCGTGGATGCGTGCCGCGCGGTGTCGGATGCTCGGGTGCACAACTTGTACGGACCGACCGAGGCGGCGGTGAGTGTCACCTATCGCGATGTCTCCGAGGACGTCGCGGTGGATGGTTCGGTCTCCATCGGGGTGCCGGAGTGGAATACCTCTGTTCACGTTCTCGATTCGCGGTTGCATCCGGTGCCTGCGGGTGTGCCGGGCGAGCTCTACCTCGCCGGGGTGCAGTTGGCTCGGGGTTACGTTGCGCGGCCGGACTTGTCTTCGGAGCGTTTCGTCGCGAACCCGTTCGGCGATGCTGGGGCGCGAATGTATCGCACCGGCGATCTGGTTCGGTGGGCGATGGATGGCGGGCGGCTCGAGTACATCGGTCGGACGGACTTTCAGGTCAAGTTCCGTGGGCAGCGAATCGAGTTGGGGGAGATCGAGACTGCCTTGACGGCGTCTCCGGCGGTGAGTCAGGCCGTTGTGGTGGTTGCGCAGCTATCGGTGGGGGAGTCGCTGGCGGCGTACGTGGTGCCCGCGGTAGGAGCCGACATCGAGGTCGAGGCGGTCCGGTCGGAGTTGGGGTCGGCGGTGCCGTCGTACATGGTGCCGTCCGCGTTCGTGGTGCTCGACGCTTTGCCGCTCAACGCGGCGGGCAAGTTGGACCGTCGGGCGTTGCCCGTCCCGGAATTCGAGATCCGCGAGTTCCGGGCTCCGCGGACACCGGTCGAGGAATCGATCGCGGCGGTGTACTCGGACGTCCTGGGTGTCGAGCGTGTCGGGTTGGACGACGACTTCTTCGCGTTGGGTGGCAACTCGCTGCTGGCGGTCAAGTTGGTGTCCAAGCTCGGAGCGGCCGTGGGCGGCGGACCGATACCGCTGAACTGGTTGTTCGTCGACGCCTCCGTGGCCTCGCTCGCCGCGCGGATCACGGCAGCGACGACTTCGCCGATCGAGGAGGCCGAATCCAGCGGGCTGGAGACATTGATTCCCCTTCGAGTCGGTGGTTCCGAGTCACCGCTGTTCTGCATCCATCCCATCGTGGGGCTCTCCTGGGGCTTCGGTGGATTGTCGGCGTACCTGGGCGAGGACCGTCCGATCTACGGGTTGCAGTCACCTGCCCTCTCCGGTGCCGAACCCCTGCCGGAATCCATCGAACAGTGGGCCGCCCTGTTCGTGAACAAGATTCGCAGCGTGCAGCCGTCCGGCCCGTACCACCTGCTCGGTTGGTCGATGGGCGGATCGATCGCGCACGCCATGGCTGTGCAACTGCAGCACGAAGGCGAGTCGGTAGCAACACTGGCGATGATGGACTCGTTCGTCGCGGGCAGGACCGAGCACCTCGTGGACCGACCCGTGTCTGCCGGAGAGATGCTCGGCGGCCTGGGCCTCGGAGCGGACACCGATATCGAGATCGAAGAGCTCACGGTCGATTCCGTGGCGGAACTGTTGGCATCGATGCCTGCTCCGTTCGACGCGATATCCCGCGATCGGATAGCCGGGATACTGGACGGGATCGCCCGCTCGGCGGAGCTGATCGACTCGTACGTGCCACGGACATTCGTCGGGCGGTCGATCCTCTTCGCGTCGGTCGTCGACGATCCGACCGGAACCGTTGCCGCGTCGACGTGGGAGGACGCGGTCGACGGGGGCGTGAACGTGGTGCCCGTGCATTCCACCCACTGGCAGATGGCGTCGCAGTCTGCGCTCGCCGAAATCGGACCGGTGTTGCAGTCCGAGTTGGACCGGTAGACCGTCGAACACGACCGGGGCCTCACGACGCGATGTCGTGAGGCCCCGGTGGTGACGGTTCGCGCTGTGTCAGCAGGGTGCAGGCGTCGTCGCTGCGTACTCGGGATCGAGCGCCGACTTGACCATGTACAGAGGCGCCGGGTCGGTGACGAGACCGACGTGGGACGTCGTCGCCGCGGGGCACACGTCCTGAACCCAGACGTTGTGCACCATCGCCGGGTCGCCGGACTTGAGGAAGGTGTTCGCGGGCGGCGTCGAGACGGTGTCGTTGCGCGTGGCGATGACGGTGTATTCCACCCCGGGTTCGACGTCTCCGCCCTCGTTCAAGCTGGTAAGCGTCGTCGAACCGACGAGTTGCTGGGCACCCGCCATGTTGTATGTCAGGGGGGTGAGTGCGTCGCCGGGCAGACCGAGGGAGGTGAGCAATTCGGAGAGTTGCTGCAGACCACCGAAGGTCGTGCCGTGATTGGTGGCACCGAGGGTGACCAGCGTGTGAACCTTGTTGCGGGCTGGGTCCTGCGCATCGGTGCCGCCATCGAACTTCATGTACTGCCGAGTGGCGGTGCCGCCCTGCGAATGGCCGACCATGTCGACTTGCTCGGCACCGGTTGCCGCGAGTACTTCGTCGACGAAACGGCCGATCTGTCGGCCTGACTCAGCGATGTCGCCGGAGCCCCAGATGGTCGTGCCCGGGTCGAGGAGGAGCGAGACGCCGCCGTAGTTGGGGGCGAAGACGCAGTAGCCCTCGCTCTTCAACTGCGGTGCCAGGATCTTCCACGTGGACGCATCCATCTTGGTTCCGTGGACGAGCACAACCGGACGGGGATGGGCCGCGCTGGGAACACAGCCGAAGTCGTTGGCACCCTCGAGTGCGGGGGTGGCCGATACCGAGGTGCCGGTGGGGGAGGGTGCTGCAGTCGCCGTTCCCGCCCCGGTCAGGCACAGGGCACCGGCGACGGCGGCAGCAACCGCCGTGGGCAGCACTCGGGAAAGCGTGTTCGACATGGCCTCGATCTCGTGTGAAGGCGTGGGACGCGCCGCCGGTTTCGGCAGGCCTGTGTTGTCGACCGTAACATCGGTCATCCATCCGTTACAGTCGCGCGGATCAAGACTGCAGGCCGGGTGGGTCGGTGAGCCAGTGGGTGTGTCCGACGTCACCAGCTGAACGCGCGATAGGCGATGCCCCCGCGAATTTCGCCGACCCGGATGAAGAGGGCCCTCGACCAGTGACCACGGGCCAGCCCGGTCCATGCCGTCGGTAGCAGCGGATTGCGAACCAACAGGGCTGTCCACCACGACAGGACCGTACGAACTTTCATGGCCGGGCACCCCTGGGGCCGATAGATTCCCCGCAGCTTGGCGAAGCCGAATCCGAGCCGGAACGACTGGCGCAGCATGGGTCGGAGCTCGGCGCGCAGTCTGTAGGCCACGACAGTGTCGGTACTAAAACCGAGGGTGTAGCCGGACAGTTGCGCGCGCCAGCAGAATTCGACGTCCTGGCTGGCCCTGAACCGGTTGTCCATGCCACCGACATCGCGATAGACCGACGCCCAACAGGCCATGCTGGCCCCGATCGCGAACGGCAGGAAATCCGTACGGCCCTGGTTCTCGGGCGGTGTGGTCGGAGTCCAGGACAACGCTCGCGCACTGTTCAGCGTGTGCGTCTCCACTGCGGTACCCGCCACGTCGAACGTCCGAGCGAGCTCGGCGAGCGTTCGTAGCCACGATGGGTGCACCACGTCGTCCGCGTCGCAGAACATCAACAGGTCGCCGGAGGCGCTCTCGGCACCGCGATTGCGTGCGTGCGCCGCCCCGACCTGCTGTGACGCGTCTACGCAGGTCAACTGCAGTCGATCTCGTAGGGGATGTGAAGCGACGTGATCGCTGACTCGTCCGTCGCCGGCATTGTCCGAAATCAGCACGTCGAACGGATAGTCGACATCTTGCTCCGCCAACGCCTGCAACTGGGCGTCGAGCAGGGGATCGAGCGAGCCCACAGGAATGATCACCGAAATCGACGGATGTGCGGTGTACGCATCGTTCACGACGTCACTTCCGATCGGGGCCGTGGGTTGACCGGAGCCACTTCGGTCAGCCTTCCGAAGATGCCTTCTTGTAGCCGCGGATTGCGGGGATCAGAAACACGACTGCCATTCCGAGTGACCATGCAAGAGTTTGCAACACCGGTGTCAGGACCGGACCACCCATTGCCAGGTTTCGCATTGCATCCACCGCGACCGACATCGGCTGCGCCGCGACGACCGGTTGAAGCCAAGGTGGGTAGGCCAGCACGGGTACGAAGCCGGCGTTGAAGAACATCAGAAGTGTGGCGAAGATCGACACGACTTCGACCAGGGGTGCGTCGCCGGCGACGGTGGCCAGGAATGTCACCATGACCGCGAACCCGATACCGAACACGATCGGCACCAGAATCAACAAGATGCCGGCCGGAATTCCCTGAGTGAATCGGAACCCCATCGCGACACCCGCCAAAGTGATGACGATGGTGGTGACGAGTACTCGAACTGCTTCGGCGATCATCCTGCCCAGCAGACCGGCGGCACGATGCGTCGGTGTCGTCCAGAAGCGCGACAGCAAACCCGATTTACGTTCGCCCTTGAGGCCGACCGCGCTGACGATCGATCCGAACATCGCTCCGACGAGAGCGATCATCGGCACCTGGCCGTAGATCGCCGGAGCTCCGGTGGCCGCGGAAATCGAGTTTCCGAGCACGACACGGAACATGACCAGCATCAAGGCGGGGTACAGCAACGCCTGAATCATCGTCGACGGATCGCGCATCCATCGCGTCAACAGTCGCTTGGCCTGGATCAGACTGTGGGTCCAGAGAGCACGGACAGACCTTTCGCCCAGCACCATGTTGGGTTCGGGGAAGGTCAAGCTGGATACGCGGGTCGTGTTCACCGACGCTTCGGACATCGTCATGTCGGACTCTTCACTCTGGCCTGGAGCTCGCCCAGATGGCGAGCGGTACGAAGAACAGGATCAAGCCGGTCACCCACGCGAGCGACGGCCACAACACCTGGAAGGTGACTCCGCCTTCGGCCATATCGCGCATTGCGAAGGAGAACTGCGAGATCGGCTGGTTGCGTACGAACGGTCGGATGAGTTCCGGGAATCCACTCTCCGGGACGAACCCGCACGACGCCATACCGAGAATGAGCTGGGGGAGGGTCAGTACCTGGCTGGTCGCTTCGGGACTCTTCGACAGAGTTCCGATCGCATCGGCCCCGATCGACAACGTGGTGCTGATCAGCATGGCGAGTGCGCAGAACAACAGGGCCTGACCGAACCCTGCCGTGAAGCGAAAACCGATCACGTAACCGAAACCGAGGGCGGATACGAGAGAGACCAACGAGCGGACGACACCGCTCGAGATTCGTGCCACGAGTGGCACACCCCGCACGACGGGCATGGTCTTCAACCGTGAGTTCAGGCCACTCATCGCCTCGGCCGAGGCACGCTGTGCCGCCGAGATCGCGGTGAACGCCATGGCCTGCAGCACGATGATCGGCATCAGGAACTGGGCGTAGTCGATGCCCTGCAAGCCCATGACGAACTTGAGAGGCAGATAGAAGCCGACGGTGAAGATGAGCGGGGCGATGACTGCGACCAGCAACTCGCCCTTGGTCAGCATGGTCCACAGGGCACGGCCGGTGAGGGCCTGCCACTGCACGAATCCCGACGGCTTCGTCCTCGACCGCCGTTTCGGCTGCTGAGCCGTCGAACCGACATCGGTCCGTCGGACGGCTCTGGCCTTCGAATCGGCGACGCCTCGCGTAGTGGCCGTCACGGTGTGGTGCTCGTCTGGGAGTGCCCGGTGAGGGTGAGGAACACGTCGTCGAGCGACGGGCGGCGCAGAGCAATGTCGGCGAGCACGATTCCCCTCGCATCGATACGGCGCAGAATCTCCGACAGAGTCGCCGCGCCGTCGGGTGCAGGAACGGAGAGCCGGTCCGAGGCCGCGGTGATCTCGGCGTGAACTGCCGCGGGGACCATGTCGCCCAGGGCTTCGGCGGCCGCACGGAGTTGGCCGGGATCGAGGGGAACGACCTCGCAGTAGCTGCCGCCGGTCATGGCCTTGAGATGGTCCGACGTGCCCTCTGCGATGACCGTGCCCTTGTCGATGACGATGATGTTGTCGCTCAGAACGTCTGCTTCTTCGAGGTACTGCGTCGTCAACAGAACGGTGATGCCCTGCGCCTTGAGCGCCTCGACCAGCGACCAGACACCCTGCCGGCTGCGTGGGTCGAGTCCGGTGGTCGGCTCGTCCAGGAACACGACCTCCGGCCGCACGACGAGGCCACAGGCGATGTCGATGCGGCGACGCATACCACCCGAGTAGCCGCGCACGGGGCGCTTGCCGGTATCGGAGAGGTCGAACTCGTCGAGCAGCGCCTTGGCGCGGGCCTTCGCGGCCTTCTTGTCCAGACCCATCAGACGACCGAAGAGCTCGATGTTCTCGCGGCCGGACAGTGTGTCGTCGAGCGCCGCGTACTGCCCGGTCATCATGATCGAGCGGCGTACTGCCGGAGCGTCGGTTGCGACATCGTGACCCGCCACGAAGGCTCTGCCGCTGTCGGGTGCGATCAGGGTGGAGAGCACCTTCACGGTCGTCGTCTTGCCTGCACCGTTCGGGCCGAGAATGCCCAGAACTGTTCCCCGCTCCGCGGAGAAGCTGATGCCGCGCAACGCTTGCACATCGCCGAAGGACTTGTGTACGTCCTCCACGTGTACGGCTGCGTGTTGAGCTGACGACATCGAATCTCCGAGCTGTCGGGGGGAGTGGTGGGACCGGACCCTGTGGAGTCGAGGGCCACTACTTGATAGCGAAATTCGCCGTGGATGTTACGTGGAGGGGCGTCGTTGCGTGAGTTCCGCAGTCAGCCCCAGTCGATATCGATACTGTTCTCGACGTCGAGTTTTCGGCACAGAGACCGCAACCCGCTGTAGTCCTGAACCAACGCGCGCCGGCTCTTGTCCTGCTCGACATCGGCGAGCATCGCCTCGGCTCCCAGCACGCCTTCGAGCTCGAGAATGCGTCCCCAGGTGGAGAAGTCGCTGCTCGAGAACGCGTCCATGCCATCGACGAGGCCGTCCAGGAACTTCTGCCGGTCGTCGGGACCGAGTCGCTCGAAGACGATCGCGGCCATGTCGTCGGCGATGGACGCATGGCAGTACTCGTCGCGGTTGTGCAGCTTGACCGTTGCCCGATTGATGGGCTGAATGACGTCGTCGTCCTCGATCAGGTCCAGGTACGACGTGATGGAGATCTCTGCAACCGTCATGAACGCGAGGGAGCTGATCGCTGCCGACCATGGGTCGTCACTGTTCGCCTGTGCCGCGCGTTGCCGGCGCACGGTGGAGCTGAACGGCAGAGAGCGTTCCGACAGAGACCAACCGCGTCCGCGTCTGGTGGCTGCGCTCGCGTTGAGGTGCATCAGGGTGTGGTACTGCTCGTCCACCATGGCCTGGGTCACCGCAACTGCGAGGGTGTCACCCATCCCGGTCTCGAACACGTCTTGCGCCAACAGTGCGAAACCGGGATGAACGACATGCTGCTCGACGTCCATCACGTTCTTGTTGAACGCGATCCAGCCCCATGCCCGAAGTCGATTCTGTTGCTGGGGAGTGGCACCGGTGAAGGTGTCGTGTTCACCGAACGGGATCAGAGCGTCGGGAAAATCCTGCTTGGCGACGTCGAACAGATCGTCCAGCTCGGGTTCGGGCTTCTTGACCGTCGCGCGTTGTGACCAGTTCTTCGCCAACCGCGCGACGACGGCGCTCTCCACGACATCGGCGGAGTCGAATTCCGGCAACGACGGTTGCTCCAGCATCGCGTGCCTCCGCTTTCCGCTCGTCCGACTGCGGCTATCGGTTACCGCCGCTGCCTCGAACGATACCGAACATCTCCGCACACAATGCTCGATACTGATCTCCGTTCCCGCCCAGAGCGGCTTCGGCCTGCGTCAACAGGCGAGCGAAGTCGGCCTCGGAGCCGGAATCGACGGTCTCGCTCACCGTCTGCGTCGCGCGTTGCAGCGCCGCCCTGGCATCGGCGGCGTGCGGATTGCCTGCCTGTACGTCCCAGTAGACCTCGGGTTCACCGCCGGTGATGCGCGCCAGCACCGCAAGCATCGTCGCGTGTGGGGGAGGCGCAACGGCGTCGATGTCGTCGAAGGGAAGGTCCAATTCGGCCAGAGCCAGGCCGAACGCCAGCACACTGGCGTGTGTCAGGGCCTGCGTCGCGGCGGCGAGGCGATCATGGCGTGCAGCGTCGAGGAGCACTACTCGACCGCCCCATCGCGAGATTCCTTCGAGGAAGAGATCCACCGGCGGGCCGGGTCGGTGCACGACGGCGGCGACGGGACGTCCGGCCATTCCGAGCGACGGGGCGAACATGGGATTGATTCCCATCACGGCACCGATCGGACGTGCGCCCTGCACATGGCGCGAGAAGCCGGACTTGACCGACAGGGTCTCCACCAGCAGAGCGTCGGGCCGCAGAGCAGACAGGTCCGCCGCCAGGGCCACGGATTCGGGCACCGCCAGAATGACCGTCGCCGCACGTGCCAGCACTGCGGCGAGCTGTTCGTCGGGCGCGGTGATGTCACCGACCGTGACGGGAAAGGCGTCGGGACCGTCGTGGATGTCGACGACGGTGACCGAAGCGCCGTCACCGCGCAGCAGGTCGACCATCAGACGTCCGACCGCTCCCGAACCTCCGACCACAATCACGGAGTTGTCGGGCTCCGACCGTGTCACCGAGTTCATCGGTCGAGTATGTCAACGCGATGCGGCGGAGACCCAGATGGTGATGTCCGCGTGCACCACCTCCATGCCTGCGGTGTCGCGGATCGCGACCGGCACGACGATGTCGATGCCATCGGTGACCGTCCCGAAGTCGGGGACCTCGTCGAGTGCGGCGACCGCGCGCAGCGATGTGGTGGCCTTCGTCAGATACTGGACCGTCATCGATTTGGGGATCCATCGGTGCGAGGTGGGGACGGTCGCCTCGGCGAGCATGCCCATCGCGACCTCGGCGAGGTTGCAGGCCGCGATGGCGTGGAAGGTGCCCAGGTGGTTTCGAATGCCGAACCACTTGGGGGCAGTGACCTCGCAGCGCCCCGGCTCGAGCGCGACGACACGGGGCAGCACGGATGCGAAGTACGGAACCCGTAGGCACATACCTACGGAGAAGAGCGTGGAGCCGACAGTGTTGTTCGGTAGCTTCGACCAGGCGCGATAGGTCGCGCCGGTAGTGTTCTCGACGGTGGTCATGGCGCTACCTTACTGCTCGGTAAGGTAGTGCGATGGCAATCGATCGGCCCCGAGTTGATCTGATGCCCGGTCTGCGGCATACTGGTCGGGTTGCCTGGACACGGGACGCGCATGCGTGCGGCCTGAAACAGGTGAGTCGGCCGAAAAGCCGACTGAGCAAGAACATGAGACCAGCGCTCCACGTGAGCGCGTCCGGAACACCAGCTCGATCGGTGCGGATTTCGTTCGATTCGGATGGTTGAGGCGAAAGTTTCAGCGCAGAAGAATGAGCGGAATCGCGACACGCCCGACCGCGTGGACCGGAGAACCATGACAGATGAAGAGCGGCAACGGAATCAGGTCACGCCTGGTCGTCAACGTTTTTCACTGTCGTGTGTGCACGAAGGCAGTTCGAGTCGGTGGGTTTCCCACGGCTCGGGGACTGTGCAGACGAGGTGGAGCAGGCCGAACGGCCCGTTCTACGACCAAGCGGCAAGAAAAGGACACTAAGCGTGGCGGGACAAAAGATCCGCATCAGGCTCAAGGCCTACGACCATGAGGCGATCGACGCGTCAGCGCGCAAGATCGTCGAAACGGTCACCCGTACGGGTGCCCGCGTCGTCGGACCGGTGCCGTTGCCGACAGAAAAGAACGTGTACTGCGTCATCCGTTCGCCGCACAAGTACAAGGACTCGCGCGAACACTTCGAGATGCGTACTCACAAGCGGCTCATTGACATCCTCGACCCGACACCGAAGACGGTGGACGCGCTCATGCGCATCGACCTCCCGGCCAGTGTCGACGTCAACATCCAGTGAGCGCGGAGACAACGATGACTGATAACAAGAACCGGCCTGCAACAGGAATTCTGGGCACCAAGCTCGGAATGACCCAGGTCTTCGACGAGAACAACCGCGTCGTTCCGGTGACCGTGATCAAGGCAGGCCCCAACGTGGTCACCCAGATCCGCACCCAGGAACGTGACGGCTACAGCGCCGTCCAGGTCGCATTCGGTGCGATCGACCCGCGCAAGGTGAACAAGCCCACCACCGGCCAGTTCGAGAAGGCAGGTGTCACGCCGCGTCGCCACATCGTGGAGATTCGCGTTGCCGACGCCTCGCAGTTCGAGGTCGGCCAGGAGCTCACCGCTGCAGTGTTCGAGGACGGCGCATACGTCGACGTCACCGGCACCAGCAAGGGCAAGGGCTTCGCCGGAACCATGAAGCGTCACGGCTTCAAGGGTCAGGGCGCGAGCCACGGCGCACAGGCCGTGCACCGTCGTCCCGGATCCATCGGTGGCTGCGCAACGCCCGGTCGCGTCTTCAAGGGGATGCGCATGTCCGGACGTATGGGTGGCGACCGCGTCACGACGCAGAACCTCTCGGTCCACAAGGTGGACAGCGAGAACGGTCTGCTGCTGATCAAGGGAGCGATCCCGGGCCGTCGCGGCAACGTCGTGATCGTCAAGTCTGCATTGAAGGGTGGTGCACGGGCATGACCAGCCTCGAGAAGAACACCGAGACCAAGCTGACGCTCGATGTCAAGGAAGCCGGCGGCAAGACCAACGGCACCGTCGATCTCCCCGCGGAGATCTTCGACGCTCCGGCGAACATCGCGCTGCTGCACCAGGTCGTCATCGCACAGCTTGCAGCTGCTCGTCAGGGAACCCACTCCACGAAGACTCGTGGCGAGGTTCGCGGCGGCGGCAAGAAGCCGTACCGGCAGAAGGGCACCGGCCGCGCCCGTCAGGGTTCGACCCGCGCTCCTCAGTTCGTCGGCGGTGGCACGGTCCACGGACCGCAGCCGCGCGACTACAGCCAGCGGACCCCCAAGAAGATGAAGGCCGCCGCATTGCGCGGAGCCCTCTCCGATCGGGCCCGCAGCGAGCGTCTGCACGTCATCACCGAACTGGTTGCCGGACAGGTTCCGTCCACCAAGGGTGCGAAGACGTTCCTCGCCGAGATCTCGGACCGCAAGAAGGTCCTGCTCGTCGTCGGCCGCGAGGACATCGCAGCCTTGAAGAGCGTTCAGAACCTGGACGGCGTGCACCCTATTGCACCCGACCAGCTCAACACCTACGACGTGCTCAACGCCGATGATGTCGTTTTCAGCGTGGAAGCGCTGAACACCTTCATCGCTGGGCCTGCAAAGAACGAGGAGGCAAGCAAGTGACCACGATCGCCGATCCCCGCGACATCTTGCTGGCACCGGTCATCTCCGAGAAGTCCTACGGACTGATCGAAGAAGGCACCTACACGTTCCTGGTGCACCCGGACTCGAACAAGACGCAGATCAAGATTGCCGTCGAGAAGATCTTCGACGTCACCGTGACCAGCGTCAACACGATGAACCGTCAGGGCAAGCGTAAGCGGACCCGGTTCGGTTACGGCAAGCGCAAGGACACCAAGCGCGCGCTCGTAACGCTCTCCGCCGACAGCAAGCCCATCGAGATCTTCGGAGGTCCGGTCGCGTAAGCGACTGGGACTCTTCGGATATAGAGGACGAGAAGACTCATGGCAATCCGTAAATACAAGCCGACAACCCCGGGCCGTCGTGGCTCCAGCGTTTCCGATTTCGCTGAGATCACGCGTTCGACCCCCGAGAAGTCGCTGATCCGCCCGCTGCACGGTCGCGGTGGACGTAACGCACACGGTCGTATCACCACCCGACACAAGGGTGGCGGTCACAAGCGTGCGTACCGTCTCATCGACTTCCGTCGCAACGACAAGGACGGCGTGCCGGCCAAGGTCGCTCACATCGAGTACGACCCCAACCGCACCGCGAACATCGCACTGCTGCACTTCGCAGACGGCGAGAAGCGCTACATCGTCGCACCCAAGGGCATCGCCCAGGGCTCGCCGATCGAGCAGGGTGCCAATGCCGACATCAAGCCCGGCAACAACCTGCCCCTGCGCAACATCCCGACGGGTACGACCATCCACGCGGTCGAGCT
>NZ_LVCU01000375.1:0-2052 GCF_001647185.1 Rhodococcus sp. EPR-147 | reverse complement strand
TATGCCGTCCGGTGAAATCCGTCGCGTCGACGTGCGCTGCCGCGCTACCGTCGGCGAGGTCGGCAACGCCGAGCAGTCGAACATCAACTGGGGCAAGGCCGGCCGCATGCGCTGGAAGGGCAAGCGCCCGACCGTTCGTGGTGTCGTGATGAACCCGGTCGACCACCCGCACGGTGGCGGCGAGGGCAAGACCTCCGGTGGACGCCACCCGGTCAGCCCCTGGGGACAGCCGGAAGGCCGTACCCGCAAGAACAAGGCGAGCGACAAGCTGATTGTCCGTCGTCGTCGTACCGGCAAGAACAAGCGCTAGGAGGGAGGTCAGAATGCCACGCAGCCTGAAGAAAGGCCCGTTCGTAGACGATCACCTCCTCGCGAAGGTTGACGTCCAGAACGACAAGGGAACCAAGCAGGTCATCAAGACCTGGTCCCGTCGATCGACAATCCTGCCCGACTTCATCGGTCACACTTTCGCCGTCCACGACGGTCGCAAGCACGTGCCGGTGTTCGTGTCCGACTCCATGGTCGGCCACAAGCTCGGGGAATTCGCACCGACCCGCACGTTCAAGGGTCACATCAAGGACGACCGGAAGGCGAAGAGGCGATGACCAACTTCACCCCCACCGCCAATCCGACTGCCAAGGCCGTAGCGAAGCACGTTCGCGTCACGCCGATGAAGGCACGTCGCGTCGTGGATCTGGTTCGCGGGCGCTCCGTCGAGGACGCGCTCAACATCCTCAAGTTCGCGCCGCAGGCAGCAAGCGAGCCGGTCGCCAAGGTGATCGCCTCCGCAGCGGCCAACGCCGAGAACAACCTGGATCTCGATCCCAGCACACTGATCGTCGCCACTGCATTCGTCGACGAGGGTGCAACCCTCAAGCGATTCCAGCCGCGCGCTCAGGGCCGGGCATTCCGGATCCGCAAGCGCACCAGCCACATCACGGTGATCGTCGAAAGCCTGCCCAAGACCGGCGGAACGTCTCGCAACCGTCGTAAGGGCCAGGCGTCCAAGGAAGGGGCTCAGTAGTGGGTCAGAAAATCAACCCGCACGGCTTCCGCTTGGGTATCACCACTGACTGGAAGTCGCGCTGGTACGCAGACAAGCAGTACTCGGAGTACGTCAAGGAAGACGTCGAGATCCGCAAGCTTCTTGCCACCGGCATGGAGCGCGCAGGCATCGCGAAGGTCGAGATCGAGCGCACCCGTGACCGTGTTCGCGTGGACATCCACACGGCACGTCCGGGCATCGTCATCGGTCGTCGTGGCGCCGAGGCCGACCGCATCCGCGGAGCTCTCGAGAAGCTGACCGGCAAGCAGGTTCAGCTCAACATCCTCGAGGTCAAGAACGCCGAGTCCGAGGCTCAGCTCGTGGCCCAGGGTGTTGCCGAGCAGCTCAGCAACCGCGTCGCATTCCGTCGCGCAATGCGTAAGGCCATCCAGTCGGCC
Organism: Rhodococcus sp. EPR-147; assembly: GCF_001647185.1. NCBI lineage: Bacteria > Bacillati > Actinomycetota > Actinomycetes > Mycobacteriales > Nocardiaceae > Rhodococcus > Rhodococcus sp. EPR-147. The sequence goes on along the minus strand of NZ_LVCU01000375.1, from coordinate 609 downwards.
ATGCGTCAGCCGAACGTCAAGGGCATTCGTGTTCAGTGCTCCGGCCGTCTCGGTGGCGCCGAAATGTCGCGCTCGGAGTTCTACCGCGAGGGACGCGTTCCCCTGCACACCCTCCGTGCCGACATCGACTACGGACTGTACGAGGCCAAGACCACCTTCGGCCGCATCGGCGTGAAGGTCTGGATCTACAAGGGCGACATCGTCGGCGGACGGCGTGAACTCGCTGCCGCTGCGGCTCCGGCCGCCGGTGCAGACCGTCCCCGTCGTGAGCGTCCCACTCGTCCGCGTCGCAGCGGTGCCTCGGGCACCACGGCGGCCAGCACCGAGGCCGGCCGCGCGGCATCCGCAACCGAGGCTCCGGCCTCGACCGAGCCCACTCAGGAGGGCTGACGCATGTTGATCCCCCGCCGGGTCAAGCACCGCAAGCAGCACCACCCGAAGCGTTCGGGTGCCGCCAAGGGCGGAACTCAGGTGACATTCGGTGACTACGGCATCCAGGCTCTCGAGCCCGCCTACATCACCAACCGTCAGATCGAGTCCGCTCGTATCGCGATCACTCGCCACATCAAGCGTGGCGGCAAGGTCTGGATCAACATCTTCCCGGACCGC
>NZ_LVCU01000374.1:0-7816 GCF_001647185.1 Rhodococcus sp. EPR-147 | reverse complement strand
GCTCTTCGAGCTGTCGTACCCCGACGAGACCATCGCGCGTGAGGCACTGACTCGCGCCATCCACAAGCTGCCCATCAAGGCACGCATCATCACCAGGGAGGAGCAGTTCTGATGGCTACCGGAACCCCAGCCGCAGAGCTCCGCGAGCTCACCGGTGAAGAGCTGGTCACCAAGCTGCGTGAGTCGAAGGAAGAGCTGTTCAACCTTCGTTTCCAGATGGCTACCGGCCAGTTGGACAACAACCGTCGACTGCGCGTGGTGCGCCACGAAATCGCGCGTATCTACACGGTGCTTCGTGAACGTGAGCTCGGCTTGGCCTCTGGTCCTTCCGAGGACACAGCAGGTGACGCAGCATGAGCGAGGAAAACACTGTGACTGAAGAGCGCAACAACCGTAAGGTTCGGATCGGCTACGTCGTATCCGACAAGATGGAAAAGACGATCGTGGTCGAGCTCGAGGACAGGGTCAAGCACCCCCTCTACAGCAAGATCATCCGTCGCACCACCAAGGTCAAGGCACATGACGAGAAGGGCGATGCCGGCGTAGGCGATCGCGTTCAGCTCATGGAGACCCGTCCGCTGTCCGCCACGAAGCACTGGCGACTGGTCGAGGTTCTCGAAAAGGCCAAGTAGTACCTGCACACAAATGCCCGCTCCCTTCCTGGGAGCGGGCATTTCTGTGTTCCGGCCGCGCAGCCTATCTGCCCAACAAGCCGCCGAGCGCGCCGCCCACACCGGCCTGCTCACCACTGCCGCTGCCACCGATCATCCCGCCCGGCGGCTGCTCCGACGGCTGTACGACGACAAACCCTTGGCCCGCGAACTCGAGGGTGAACCGCTCACCGGTCGATCGACCGATCAGCGTGCCGAGACCGAACGAATCGTTCTTCTTGACTCTCGTCTGCAACGAGGACGACCACGCAACCGCAGCCTGCGGATCGGCGAATGTGGGCTGATCGACGTTCAGCACCACCGGAATGCCGTCCGTCGTGATGGCGATCCGTCCGCGGCCGGTGAAAACACAGTTGAAGAAGCCCGCGTTACCGCCTGCCGCAGCGCCCTGCACACGCTTGACGTCGTAGCTCAGCGTGGACTCGAAAGCCAGAACGTTGGCACCGTTGATGGTCAGACCGTCGGACCCGTCCAGGTCGATCAGATGGACGTCCTGAGCTGCGTTGGCGAGAAAGAGGTCGCCCCGGCCTGTGACTTTCATCAGAGGGACACCCTCGCCCGAGAGCGCCTGCTTGAGCGCCCGGCCGATACCACCCGAGCCCTTCGCCTCGAACCGGAGATCGCCCTGGTACGCGACCATCGAACCGGCCCGGGCCATCACGTCACCGTTCATCCCGATTCGGCACATTTTGCTGCCCTGCTTCTGTATGCCCGAGCCGGGAACCTCGGCGTGGGCGGGCGTGAACAATTCACTTCTCATGGCCAGGACTCCTTGTCGAGCAGGTGAATTCACTGTGGAATCGGTGATGGGTGAGGACGGCTCGGCGGGCACCGGTCGCTCGTCCGTTTCGATGCTGATGCCGAAGGCCGTGGCCAACCCCGCCAGGCCATCTGCATAACCCTGGCCGACGGCACGGATCTTCCACTGCTCGCCGCGGCGGTAGAACTCGAGACACACCAGCGCGCTCTCGTCTCCGAGTGCATCGGCAGCGAATGCCACCAGCGCTGTGTTCGACGCATCGGACACCGTCACCGCCGTCGGTCCCGCAGCCGCGAATGTGGCCGGCCCCGTTCCGTCGAGAGACGCCGCCACGGCCACGGTATCGACGCCGGCGGGGACGGCGGTGGCGTCGAACATCAGCAGGTGCCCGGTCGATGCACGGCGATACTCGACACCGGGGGCTGATGGCTGGTTGTAGAACACCAGGTCCGCGTCCGAACGCACCCGCCCGTCCGGCCCCAGAAGCAGCGCGGAGACATCGACCGAGGTCGACGCCGCGAGCGTCACCGTCAGGGGACCGGCAGGAGCGGGGCAGTTCTCCCCGCGTGCGAGGGTTTTCATCGAATCCAGTGTGCCACTGTCGAGGGCGTCACGACTGGCGCGCCAGCTCGATGACCTCTTCCTCGGTCGGCGGACTCTTCGGATGGTAGGACAGGCACAGCGGGGTGGCCGTACGACGAAACTCTGCGCCCTCCACGGCCGCGTAGAACTGACCGGCAGGCAGGCGTCCGACGTCGGGAACCGAGCCACCCTTCACCCGCGCCATCTCTTTGGCTGCCTCGACCTGCGAGGGACTGTTGAGCAGGCCGTAGAACTGAGTGGACGCATTGCCGGCGATTCGATTGTGCAGGCCTTTCGGGGCCTGGGTGGCGAACACCAGACCGAGCCCGTACTTGCGTGCCTGCGATGCCAGAGCGAGAGTGCTGTGTGTCGCAGCGGTCGTCCTGTCCGAGGGCGCGAAGTTCTGCGCCTCGTCCATCACGAACAGCCCACCCAGCGGCCGGTCGCCCGCAGGGTTCTTCTTTATCCAGGCGAACAAACCCATCTGCAGCTGGTTGACGAAGCTCTGTTTCTGCTCGTCGGTGGTCAGGCCGGCGAGGTTGATCACCGAGACCCTGGCCTTCTTGCCCTCTGCCGGAGTCAGCAGAACAGCGGGATCGACCGGGGTACCCGCTCCCGCGAACATCGGATCGTTCGCGGCGGCGGCCTTGAGATTCTCGGCCAGTCCGGCCGCGATGCGCACCGCATCGCGCATCTCGCTGGCGTCCTCGGGGAACTCTTCCAACAGGTCGATGAAGGCGGTCAGGTCCCCGCCCTGTGGCCGTCGACCGAACAGGTCGAGCGCTGACTTCAACACGGCCCGACCGTGTTTGGACTTTTGTGAAGTGCCCAGAACGCCCGCAGCCGGTTCGAGTGAGGCCAGTGCGGACTCGACGGACGCCTCGAACTCGTCGGCGTCGCCGAGGACGCTGACGAAGTCGGGAAGTGGCTGGAAGCTCAGCGGCCGACCCGAGGACTTGCGGGGCGTCCAGACCACGACGTCGGTGTCGCGCAGGTACGCGGTCGCCTTCGCTTCGTCCCCCGGTGGCCACGTCCGCTCGTCCTCCGGCCATGCGGTGCCGAGTCGAGCCAGGTCGTTGTTGACGTCGAGCACGATCGCCGAAACTCCCTGCAGGGCACACTCTTCCACCAGGCGACGAATCAGCACCGTCTTGCCCGAACCGGAGCCCGCGAAGATCGCAGTGTGCTTGCGTAACGCTTCGAGTGGAACGGCGACGTCCGCACCAGTGCTGAGTTCGGCACCGACCACGATGGACGGTCGCCGCGGCGACGCGGGCTGCGCTGCGACGCTCGGCGTCTCGGGTTCGATGAGGGCGGTGTCGTCGTCGACGACACTGACAGCGGGCAGCACCGCCCGGAACAATTCGACATCGTGCGCCGGCTTGCGTGCGAGCAGCCAGGACGTGAGTGCGGGGGAGTTCTCGGTCAACAGGATCGACAACGCCGCCAGAGCCCTGCGGTCCTCGTCGCCGAAGGGCACCACGATGCCTCCGGCGCGGCGCAGGGCCGCGATGGTCTGCTCGGTTTTCGCTCCGTTGGGCCACGGATCGTTTCTGATCAGGATCAGCCGACGCCTCGGCATGTCTATCCGCAGACCCGCCGTCGTCACTGCGCGCTCGACGCGGGCCAGCGCGGCGCGGGCGTTACCGGACGTGACCGCACGGAAGCACCAGTGCTCTTCGTCGTCGGTATCGGTGTCGACGGTGTGGCGCAGGCGAGCGTGCAGCGCGGGCTTGCCGCTCGGCGGCGGATCCTGGGCCAGGCTGTCGTCGGACGACTGATGCTCGTGAATCCACGCGGTCAGGCCCGCGGACAGCAGTGCGGGAACGATCGAGTCCTCGCTGTCGGGTCGGAGCGGAATCGAGACGTCGACCTGCTCGCGAAGTTGCTTGTAGCGATCGTCGAGCGCGTCGAGTTCGTTGACCCGCGCCGTGGGTAGATCCGGCGCATCGGCCGGACCCGACCTGTCGGTGAAGCTCTCCAACTCCGACGCAACGCCGGCGTCGAGGCAGTGCCTGATGTGGCGATCGACGGCGATGAGCAGCTGGCGCGGAGTGAAATCGGGGGCCTGCTCGAACGCGTCGGGCGCGACCGGCCACGTGGGGTGCGGCGGAGTGAACCCGGCTTCGAGGAAGCACGCTGCCAGACGTCGTCCGAGAAGGAGGCGTCCGATGTCCGACGATGGAATCGGCTTGAGCGACTGAGTGACTCGGAAGCGGTCACGCATCGGCGCGACTCCGCGCGCGGCGATCAGTTCCCAGGCACTCGACAGCGCAGAAAGTACCGAGGCGGTGCGGGGGAGGGTCTCGCGCAACGACATCAAGCCGTGCGCGAGCTGCTCGACGACCTTGTCTTCCTGAGCGTCGGCGAACTCCTGATCCGATCCGGTACGAGACTGCGCCACGAGTGTGTCGATCTGGTCGATCGCGAGAATCGTCGGACCGGTGATGGCAAGCAGACGCGAGATGTTCTCGGCGATGCCCTGATGGCCGAGTTCGGCCCGGCGGATGCCCCAGGCCGAGAACTCGTCCGGATCGACATCGTCGATCGATTGCAGGTATGCGTCACCCAGATCCTGAATTGCCGAGTCGGGGGCGATGGACAGCACGAGTGCGCGCAGCGTGTGCTGCGACGTCCGGCGGTGACGGGGGTGAACCTTGTACACCGCAGTGACGAAGGCATCGAGCGTCTCGGCATCGATCATGTTCTCGCCCATGATCTTTGCGCGTTGATCGTCGGGAATCTCGCCGATCTCGCACAGGCGTCGGAGCAACAGCCCGAGCTGGCTGTCCGATCCGCGGCCGGACGGACGCATCAGGTCGTCGAGCATCCCCATCAGCGTCGAGCGCCAGAAGCCGGCAGCGTCGAGCAACCTGATCAGGAAGAAGTAGCCGCCCTTGAGCTGCACTTCTTCGCGCACCTGGCCGAGCAGGTGCGTCTTGCCCGAACCGGCCGGGCCGCGCACGACGACCCCGAGCGGACTGGCGTCGTCGGAGGCGTCCGCGTCGTCGTATGCATTCATCACTTCGAGGAACACTCGTTCGTGCATTCCCGGCACGTGCACGTTCGACTGCGAACGCCACACGTCGTCGGGGGTCGGTGCCCAGCTCAACCGCACCGATTCGAGAGCTCTGATCTGCTCGTTGTCCGTCATCGTCGACTCAACGCCCATCATGGTTCGATCGAGAGAAGGTGGTTCTGCTGATTGCCGACGATGACGGCCGCGGCGCGTTCCTCGTCGGTCAGTGTCTTCTGATTTTCTTCGGGTATCAGCGAGACATCCGCCGCACGACGCAGACGCGCCAGGGCGTCGTCCAGATCGGTTCTGGTTATGTCGCGCAACTCGTTTCGCAGGCGCGAGAGTCGCACGGTGCTGCCGGGTTCGCGCGCGATCCGGGCATACGCCGCGCGAATCGAGGCTTCGATGTCGACGGTATCGGAATCGACGGCCTTCTCGTCGATTGCAGGTTCGTCGGGTGCAGCCTCGTCTCCGCGGGGCGAGAACACGTCTGCCGGACGGCTGTCGGTGCGGTCGAGCCACCGACGCAACCCGGCCAAGACGGTGAACATGGCCTTTCCTGCTCCCGCCGACCGGGCCGGTGGCTCACCGCCGATGAGTTCGCCGCAGGTGCGCCAACCCTTGTCGGTCAGTTCGAGAGTCATCGGGCTGACGGACCTATTCACCTCGATCAGGCCCAGGTCCTTCAGCTTGTCGCGGGATGGCCTCTCCAGGTTGGGACCGAGCGTCTTCAGTACAGAGTTCTTTACCGGACTTGCTTCGGCCATCAGAACGAGCAGCACTGCTACTTCGGTCCCGTTCAGGTCTTCGGTGCTCATCGAGGATCCCCCTTCGATCGTCTTCTCGATACTGCCTCGCGGATGGTAGCGACCACACGTTGCGGATCGTCGATCACCTGAGCATTGGTGAAGCGCAACACCATGTAGTCGTGTGTCTGCAGCTGGTTGTCACGGACGCGGTCCTCGGCGAACCGATCGACTGCCCGGTGCTCGTTTCCGTCGATTTCCACCACGACCTTCTCGGTGCGCCACAGTACGTCGACCGTGAACGGTCGGCTGAGCTCGTCGAGCCGGATCGAGCGGTTGTGCTCACGCCCGGTGGCCCAGTCATGGGCGTCCAGCGCGCGGCACAGACGCTTCTCGGGTTCGCTCGCCGGGTGGGGGTGACCCGCGATCGGGGGATAGCTGAGCGGCCGGAATCGATCGAGGACCGTGCTGACGCCGTCGGGTACTTCCGGCGCACGTACCGAGACCGACGGGAATCGGTCCACGCTCGACGCCCCGTCGCCCGTCACCCAGACCCCTGCCCCGGCGTGGGCGCACAACCATTCCGCTGCTCCCGCGACGACTCCGGCGTCCGTTCCGACGGGCACGACCAACACGAGGGCAACAGTGCTTCTGTGCTGAGCGGAGGCAAGTACTCGGGCCGACCCTGCTGCTCGGGTCTCGACGGTGAATGCGGTTCGACGCGGCGACCGCCCCGCGACTGCGGCATCTGCGAGTGCCGCGACATACGGACCGAAGTGCGCTGTGTCGCCGGCGAGCCGCACAGCGGCGGCGCGTGCAGCGCGTCGATGCAACGTCGACGAGTCTTCCTGATGGTCGAACTCCGTGAGCAACAGCGGAGCCGAGTCGACTGCAGCGTTCTCGAGTTCTGCTACCACCGCATCGACGAGATCGGCGGCACGATTCGCCGTCGCCGGATCGACCGCGAAGAACACGATCGAGGGCGCGTCGGACGGCAGAGGGTTCACGGACTCGGCGAGTTCACGCTCGGTGGCACCGTGCAGTCGGACGACCCGATCCAGTGGCAGACTCGACCACCAGTGGCCGCCGTCGCCCGTCGACGTCATCGCCGCGCCCCGCTGATCCGAAGATGTCCCATCCCCGAAACCGTACCGAGAGTTCCGGGTCGGCAAGCGGCGGCCGGTGCTCGCGCGATGGCGATTTGGAACCCGAGGGGCCGTTCCCCTACACTTGACCGGTTGCCTGTGGCAGCGGTGTGTCTTTGTGCGCCCGCTCTCGGCAGCCGACCGCGCGTGTCGGGACGGAAATCCGGCACGTACGTACATCCAGGTCAAGGAGAAGTTAGTGATTCAGCAGGAGTCGCGAGTACGCGTCGCTGATAACACGGGCGCGAAGGAAATCCTTTGCATCCGCGTTCTCGGTGTTTCGTCACGTCGCTACGCCGGAATCGGCGACATCATCGTAGCTACGGTGAAGGACGCCATTCCCGGTGGAAACATCAAGAAGGGTGAGGTCGTCAAGGCCGTCATCGTCCGCACCATCAAGGAGCGTCGCCGTCCGGATGGCTCGTACATCCGTTTCGACGAGAACGCTGCGGTGCTGATCAAGCCCGACAACGATCCCCGTGGAACTCGTATCTTCGGCCCGGTCGGCCGTGAGCTGCGTGAGAAGAAGTTCATGAAGATCGTCTCGCTCGCCCCGGAGGTGCTGTAAATGAAGGTGCACAAGGGCGACACCGTTCTCGTGATCGCAGGCAAGGACAAGGGTGCCAAGGGCAAGGTCATTCAGGCCTACCCCGCTGACTCCAAGGTTCTGGTCGAGGGTGTGAACCGCATCAAGAAGCACACCGCGGTCTCCGCCAACCAGCGCGGCGCATCCTCGGGTGGCATCGTCACTCAGGAAGCCCCGATCCACGTATCGAACGTCGCAGTGGTCGACTCGGACGGAAACCCCACTCGCGTGGGCTACCGGACCGATGAGGAATCCGGCAAGCGCGTTCGTGTTTCCCGCAAGAACGGGAAGGACATCTGAGATGACT
>NZ_LVCU01000373.1:0-5893 GCF_001647185.1 Rhodococcus sp. EPR-147 | reverse complement strand
CATACGAGAACGTCATGCAGATCCCCGGCATCGTCAAGGTCGTCGTCAACATGGGTGTCGGCGACGCCGCCCGTGACGCCAAGCTGATCAACGGTGCAGTTGCCGACCTCGCTGCCATCACCGGCCAGAAGCCGGAGATCCGCAAGGCTCGCAAGTCCATCGCACAGTTCAAGCTGCGCGAAGGAATGCCCATCGGCGCACGCGTCACCCTCCGTGGCGACCGCATGTGGGAGTTCCTCGACCGTCTGGTCTCCATTGCCCTTCCCCGAATCAGGGACTTCCGCGGCCTCTCGGGCACGCAGTTCGACGGCAACGGAAACTACACGTTCGGCCTCAACGAGCAGTCGATGTTCCACGAGATCGACGTGGACAAGATCGACCGTCCGCGCGGCATGGACATCACCGTAGTAACCACCGCAACCAACAACGAAGAAGGCCGCGCGCTGCTCAAGCACCTCGGCTTCCCGTTCAAGGAGAACTGAGTCCATGGCGAAGAAGGCATTGGTCAACAAGGCCAACAAGAAGCCGAAGTTCGCGGTGCGTGCATACACTCGCTGCAACCGCTGCGGCCGTCCCCATTCCGTGTTCCGCAAGTTCGGCCTCTGCCGTATCTGCGTGCGCGAGATGGCACACGCCGGAGAGCTTCCCGGAGTTCGCAAGAGCTCCTGGTGATCTGAGGCCCTCGGGCTTCACCACACCACGCTGATGGGCGTGGGTTCCTCTCGGGGAACCCACGCCCATTTCGTGTTTCTCAGGCCCGGAGCTTCATACCGACCACACGTCGTGTCGTAGATCGAGCGATCGGGTCAGAGCCAGTGCGGCATCGCGATCATCGCTCTCGACGATCACGAGCAGGCCACGTTCGGACATCGCCGACGCGAAAGCATCGGCGGAGACGGTCCTACATCCGGGTGGCATAGTTGGGTCTCCGAGTTCTCGATAGGTGTCGGCAATCGCTACTCCGTCCTCGGCTGGGTCGAATCCCCAGACGGTCACGAAATGCCCTACGTTCCAATCGAATTCGGTCAACTCTGCAGTATGTACATTCGCCAGCAGGCTGAATCGGAACTGCGCGTCCGCGAGGCGGGAAAGAAACAGACGCAGTCTCCCGGCACCGGGTCCCCTGATCGGAACAACGGAAACACGGTGGTCGGTCGCCGTCTCGATGCCCGCCGCGAGACCTGCTGCTGTGGTCCCGGCTGCATCGATCGATGCAGCCCTCGGCAGTACATCCCACCCGTCGGTGGTCCGGGGCGATCCAGGGGGACGCGCCGACTCGACCTCGATCGGCCAGATCGCGGATCCCGATGCGACCGCGAGTGCCGTGACATCCGGTGCGTCTTCGTCGAGAACAGCGGTCAACGCTACCGATGCCGAGAACGGTCCGCAGAGTTGATCCGGTTGCGGCAGAACACGATCGAGTGACGAGACGATTGCACCTGCGCCAGGGAACCGTCGCAGCATCTCAGTAGATCCAGCGCAACGACTCGAGCAGTTCGTCCTCGGTGTGACTCTCCGCCCACGCGGCATCGGCGTCCCGGCACGCAACGAACGCTCCCAGAAGATCCTCGCCCAACACGTTCGCGACCAGTTCGGATGACAGCAGGTTCTCCCGCTGCTGAGTATGGGTCGTCGCGAGTGGGGAGATACCCGCGGCCTCACGACGTGCGTCGTCCCAGCCGCCCACATCCTCTTGAACGGGTGGCGGCAACTGGGCCGAATCCGCTATTCCCGACAGGCCGGCCGCAATCGTGACGGCCAGCGCCAGATACGGGTTGGCGGACGCATCGCACGCTTTCAACTCGACGTTGGTGTGATTCGGACCGAGGAGCGGCGACGACGGTACGAGCCGCACTGCAGCCTCCCGGTTCTCGACGCCCCAGAACCCGAAGGCACCGGCCCAGTAGCCGGGTCGACGACGCAACAGCGATCCCGAACTCGGTGCCGTGATGGCCGTGAGTCCCGGCAGTTCTCGAACCAGGCCTGCGATGTAGGACCGCCCGGTGTCGGACAATCCGTGCTCTCCGTCACCGGTCAGTGCGTTCCGACCGTCGCGGACCAGCGACGTGTGCAGATGCCAACCATTGCCTGCACTGCTCGACGACGGCAGGGGAGCGAAGCTGGCCCGCAGATCCAGAGCGCGTGCCGCTGAGTGGATGGTCTGCCGCGCGAGGATCTGCGCATCGGCCGCGGCGAGTGGATCGAGTGGACTGAGCGCGATCTCGATCTGGGAAGCGCCGTACTCGGCGTGAATCTGGCCGATATTCAGACCGTTCGCGGCAAGCGCGTTGAGCAGCTGCACGACGAATTCGTCGACATCACGTACTGCGTTCGCGGAGTAGGCAGGTCCGCGATGAGCGGACAGGCCGTCCGATTCGCGAGTCAGCGCGAACTCGATCTCGAATCCGGCCCGCACCTCGAATCCGGCATCGGACGCCTTCTGCACCTGACGCTCGAGAACCGCGCGCTGATCGTAGGGCCAGGGAGAGCCGTCTGCTGAGAGCTGCCGGCCGTGTACCCAGGCAAGCCCCGATTGGCCGGCGAGCGCTACTACGCTCGACGCGTTGTCGATCACCGGAATCAACCGCACATCGCCGGACGGGGTCGACAGTCCATCGTGGGCGAACGTGATCCCGTCGTGCGAATCGAATACGGCGAACACCGCGGTGATTCCCACTCCGCGACGTGCGACTGCCGTCAATTCTGCGGTGGGCACGGTGCGCGATCGGACGATGCCGTTGTTGTCGACCCAGCCGATGGTCACCCCGGCGATGTTGCGGTCGCGCAGCGAGTGGGTGAGATGGTCGATGTCGACTGCCTTCGAGTCCGTCATGGTCCGACGTTAGCGAAGAAGTGGGAGTTCGGGTGTCCAACCGGGTGTGCGGATTGCGAAATGGCTGGGCTGCGCGGGAACTGAGCGATTGCCGCGCTTCATCGTCTATGCGGTTGAGCGCAGGGCGGAGTCGCCGCGACGTGAGTCTCACGGACGACATTGGAACAGGGTTGAAGAGTGCGCGAGGCCTGCATCTGAACCTCCGGACCGTGTCAGGGCGCGTTGTGATGTCAGGTGCCGAATGACAGATTCTGAATGTCGACAGTCATGTTCCCGAGCACGTGAATTTCGGGCCGGTTTTCAGTCGCGTTACAGCTGGTCTCGAGGTGCCAGACTGCCCTTCCTCAGTCGGTGAACAGGCCGATGAAGTACTCATTATCGGAGCTGATCCTGAAATCGCCCTCGATGTACCGCGCGAACTTCGGCACGTCGGCCAATGCGACTGGATATGGTCCCATTTCTAGGGGAAGTTCACTTTCGTCGACGTCAATCAGTTCTCTGATTTCGTCTCCGGTGATTGCAGTCAGGAGGTAGCTGTGTGCGATCGTATCGGTTCGTTTATTATAAGATTCCAAATACCACATGCCGTCTCGCTACTTCTTGCTTACCGGCCATGGCGGCGGAGTGTGAAGTCTATTTCGGTTCGGCAAGAAACGAGACTTCGTACGAATGATTCTCCTTCGCCTCGAACGGTATTTGCATGAACCGAGCAAAGTTGGGTATCTTCTCCGCCGGAACGTCGTTCTGGCCGACTGCAACGGGTAGGTCGAAGTCGCTGTCATCGATCTGGAGCGTGCGTTTGACGAATTCGACAGTCATGTCGCGAGGAAGGTGTATTTCTGTTCCCAACTCGGTTTCATCATCGAATTCTTGCAAGTACCACATTTCCTTCTCCTTTAGTCAGTCTGCGAAAAGGCCTACGAAGTATGTACAGCCGAGGTCGATCAGCAGCTCGCCATCAATATATCTGGCGAATCTGGGTAAGTCTGCGGGCGCAACCTCGTGCATTGCGGCTTCAATCGGTCCGCTTTCTTCATTTGTCCCGATCAATTCTTTTATAGTCGTGCTGGTTGCACCCTGAAGCGGATAGATTTTTGCAAGAAGTTCAGATTTGTTCTCGTACGCGTCCAAGTACCACATTGTCATCTCCCTGGTTTTCGGCCGGGCACTGGCCCCTTGGTCATGTCGCCCGTTACTGGGTCGAACTCGCCTAGGTGTTTTCCGTTTTTCGTGTATTTTTCGAGAGCTCCGTGCTGGTAGTCCCACTCCAAAATATTTCCTCTGTTGTCAGTCCAACGCGGTCGATTATTCAACGGCTTCGTCTGTTTGGCATCAGGAAAGCCAGGAAGCCGTCGATCAGCCGGGGGAGGGTTGTAGTGCCAATTTCCTCCGCCGGTGTTCGCGTTGAAGGTGGTCGGACTTGCTTGTAGGAGCGGTTGCACGTCCGATGCAATTCCAATGGCCGCCGCCCCGGTTGCCACGGTGACACCGACGGCAATTGCGGACGCCGCTTCCACTCCGGTCAGGACGGCGATGACACTTCCGGCGATGGCGCTTCCCGTCGCGCCGGTAACGGCGACTGTTCCCACGCCGAGGGTGAAGAAGCCGGCAACTGCACCGGCGATCGTGCCGGCAACGATGGCGGTTCCCACGATATCGATGACGCTCTGGTGAGCGTCCTGAATGGTCGACGCCCATTCGCCGCAAGCGCTCGCGAGAGTGTCGAATTGGTCGGCGACGTTGTGCGCAGCGCTGTAGACGCCGTCCATCTGGGCGAGGACCTGCGGCAATTCGTCGGAGGCAAGTTTTTCGATGTCGGTCCACGCGGAGTTCGTGGAATCGCTCGCTCGTCTCAGCTCTTCGGCGGCGGTGCGCCACGCGCTTCCGAGTCCCCGCAACTCCTCCGGGTCACCGTTGGGCCACATGTGGCCCTGTAGCCATCGCGTGATCAGCCCCCACCCCATCGGGGCGTCGGTGTCGCCGCCGTAGGAACCGTTGAACCGCGGTGTATTCGTATGAGGAAGTTGTGGGGGAGCGGGCAGCGGCGGGGTCGGCGGAACGGTGTTCGCATTCTCTGCGTTGGCGTGATTGACGCCGGTTGCTGCAAGCAGGTCGTGGAGCTTGCCGAACGCATTCGCGATGTCGGTCGCCGCGGTGACTGCGTCGAATGCCGCGGAATCGTAACTGTCTGCCCAAGACTTTCCGGCGTTGTCGGTGCCTGCGCAGCCCCAGTTCCGGTGGAGTTCCGCTGCGAGTTCCGTTATCGCGCCGCTCGAGATGGTCTTGGCGCTGCTGTAGTGGGAGGCCGCATCGGCAAGGATGTGCGGGTCGACGCTGATCGGGGCCATCAGGGCCACATTCGCTTGTTGTGGTCGACGGCTGCGCGGTAGCGATCATGGGCGCCTCGCGCCAGCGTGCCGAGTTGCGCGAGCGCGGTTCGCATATCGTTCAATTCCTGCCGGAGCAGCTCGTGCTCCGAGCGGTGAGCCTCAGCCGCTTCGCCCTCCCATTCGATGCCGAGATCGTTCACCTCGCGCTCCACTTCGGCGATAGCCGATTCGATCGTGGCTCCAACTATGTGTGCGCGATCGACAAGAGCGAGAATCTGTTCGACGTCGGCGACGTAGCGCGCCGTCAACGGTCCAACCGAAGGCCGGAATCCACCACGTGTTCATCGATCACGTTGTCCGTTGCGGCGTATTCGGTCGCAATGCCATCGAGCAGCCACGCGTCCTCGGTGAGCGCGCCGCATATCTTCCGAGCCGAATCGACCCACTCCGCCCATAGAACTGCATGGGAATCGGCCGCAGCGCCTGTCCAGGAGGTCTCCAGCAATTCCTCCACGGCGAGACGGACGAGATCGATGTCATCCCACAACACGTCGGCGAGGCCGGACATCCGAGCAGAGGCACGGCGGATCCGATCGGGATCGGCTTTCACTGCGTCGTGCGGGACGAACCCGGCCATGGTGGGACGTCGACCGTCCTGGCAACGGAATCGGTTGTGCGCATCGAACCCCCCGGAGCGATGAAATGATGTCGGAAGAATACTGCACCGAAC
>NZ_LVCU01000372.1:0-1039 GCF_001647185.1 Rhodococcus sp. EPR-147 | reverse complement strand
CCTACACTAGAGCGGTTGCCCGGGCTTCGTCGTGCCTGCACGCGAGTCCTTGCAATGGAAACGCAACCTCGAGTTCTCCGTACGTCAGCGTCGAAATGCGGAAGCTCGAAACACCTGGCAGTGCAGCGATGCATTGCTTGGAGCGCAACCCCTGACCGGCAACAGTCGGTCAGGACATGTTCACTTCGTTGTAGGCCCACGATGTGACGAGCCAGGCCCGCCGGGTTCTCGAGAATCCAGGGGCACCAGCTCGCGCGTGCTGTATGGGAACCGCTGCGAGAAAGGTGCACAGGTCACACCATGACGATGACCGATCCAATTGCAGACTTCTTGACCCGTCTGCGCAACGCCAATTCGGCGTACCACGACGAGGTGAAGCTTCCCCACTCGAAGCTCAAGGCGAACATCGCCGAGATCCTCAAGCGCGAGGGCTACATCTCGGACTACCGCACGGAAGACGCCGAGGTGGGCAAGACCCTCATCGTCGATCTGAAGTACGGCCCGAGCCGTGAGCGCAGCCTCGCCGGCGTGCGACGCGTCTCCAAGCCCGGTCTCCGGGTGTACGCAAAATCCACCAATCTGCCCAAGGTTCTCGGCGGCCTGGGCGTGGCGATCATCTCCACGTCCACAGGTCTGCTCACGGAGCGTCAGGCGGCCAAGCAGGGTGTGGGCGGAGAAGTCCTCGCCTACGTCTGGTAGGGGAGGCCACCACCATGTCACGTATTGGAAAATTGCCGGTACCGGTCCCCGCTGGAGTCGATATCACCATCGACGGCCAGAACGTTGCGGTCAAGGGCCCCAAGGGTGCCCTGAGCCTGACGGTCGCCGAGCCCATCCAGATCGCTCGCGCCGACGACGGCACCATCGCCGTCACCCGGCCCGATGACGAGCGCAAGAGCCGTGCACTGCACGGACTTTCGCGCACTCTCGTCGCGAACCTCATCACCGGTGTCACCAACGGTTACACCAACAAGATGGAGATTCACGGCGTCGGTTACCGCGTCGTACTCAAGGGCAAGGACCTCGAGTTCGCACTCGG
>NZ_LVCU01000371.1:0-7079 GCF_001647185.1 Rhodococcus sp. EPR-147 | reverse complement strand
AAGCAGAAGGTCGGTCAGATCTCTGCCAACATTCGTCGTCTGCGGCGTCCGGACCCGTACAAGGGCAAGGGCATCCGCTACGAGGGTGAAGTGATCCGCCGCAAGGTCGGAAAGACGGGTAAGTGATATGAGCCAGCAAACAGCAGACAAGGCGAACGTCGTCAAGCGCACTCCGCGTGGCACCGACGTCTCGACGAAGCGTCGCCTGTCGAAGGCACGTCGTCACTTCCGCCTTCGCAAGAAGATCTCCGGCACGCCCGAGCGTCCCCGCTTGGTCGTCAACCGGTCCTCGCGTCACATCCACGTGCAGTTGATCGACGACCTCGCCGGCCACACGCTGGCCAGCGCGTCGAGCATCGAAGCAGATGTGCGCGCCCTCGAGGGCGACAAGAAGGCCGTCAGCGCGAAGGTCGGCGAGCTCATCGCCAGCCGCGCGAAGGCAGCCGGCGTCGAGGCAGTCGTGTTCGACCGCGGCGGCAACAACTACAGCGGCCGCATCGCGGCACTCGCAGACGCAGCCCGTGAAGGCGGGTTGACGTTCTGATGATGACAATGACTGACAACGGAAGGACAGCCTGATGCCGGGACGTCAACGGCGTGACGGCGGAAGCGGCCCCGCCGGACAGAACAGTGGCCCCAACGCAGGTGGCGACAACAACCAGCGCGGCGACAACCGCGGTGGCGGTCGTGACCGTCGTGACAACGGCCGTGGCGGCAACGCTGCGGACAAGTCGAACTTCATCGAGAAGGTCGTCACGATCAACCGCGTCTCCAAGGTGGTCAAGGGTGGTCGACGCTTCAGCTTCACCGCCCTCGTCATCGTCGGTGACGGCAACGGACTGGTCGGCGTCGGCTACGGCAAGGCCAAGGAAGTTCCCGCGGCCATCCAAAAGGGTGTCGAGGAGGCTCGCAAGAGCTTCTTCCGCGTCCCGATGATCGCCGGCACCATCACGCACCCCATCCAGGGTGAAGCCGCAGCAGGCGTCGTCATGTTGCGTCCGGCCAGCGCCGGTACCGGCGTCATCGCCGGTGGCGCTGTGCGTGCCGTGCTGGAGTGCGCCGGTGTCCACGACGTGCTGTCGAAGTCGCTCGGTAGCGACAACGCCATCAACGTCGTGCACGCGACCGTCGCAGCCCTCAAGGGTCTGCAGCGTCCCGAGGAAGTTGCGGCTCGCCGCGGCCTGACCCTCGAAGAGGTTGCACCCGCCGGAATGCTGCGCGCACGCGCACAGGCAGGAGCGGTGAAGTAATGGCTCAGCTGAAGGTCACCCAGATCAAGAGCACCATCGGCCAGAAGGCGAACCAGCGTGACAGCCTGCGTACTCTCGGGCTCAAGGGCATCCGCCAGACGGTCGTCCGCGAGGACAACCCGCAGAACCGCGGACTGGTCAACACGGTGCGCCACCTCGTAACTGTTGAGGAGGTCTAACCATGACCATCAAACTGCACCACCTGCGCCCCGCAGCCGGATCCAAGTCGACGAAGATTCGCGTCGGCCGTGGTGAAGGTGGCAAGCGTGGCAAGACCGCAGGTCGCGGTACCAAGGGAACCGGCGCACGCAAGAACGTGCCGGCACGCTTCGAGGGTGGCCAGATGCCCCTCCACATGCGGCTCCCGAAGCTCAAGGGCTTCACCAACCGCAACCGTGTCGTGTTCCAGGTCGTGAACCTGCGCGACATCGAGCGTTTGTTCCCCGAGGGCGGTCAGATCGGTATCCCCGAGCTCATCGCCAAGGGTGCCGTTCGCAAGAACGAGCCCGTCAAGGTTCTCGGCGACGGAAACCTGACCGTGAAGGTCGAGATCTCGGCCAACAAGTTCACGGGCTCCGCCAAGGAAAAGATCGCCGCTGCCGGCGGTTCTGCAACCGAGGTATGAGCATCGGTTCGATGTGCTGAGTAGCAGTGCATCGACCAGCAGTTCGTGACGATGGCCGCAGCCACAGCTCTCGCAGCTGAGCTGCGGCCATCGTTGCCTCGGCACCACGTGCCGTGGTCGACCGAACGGACGGGGTCCAACACTGACCGTCGGGCGGTTCGATACGCACTGTTAGAGTTCTAGAGTTCACAGAAGTTCGTTTCGATGCGGGCGACGCATGTCGCTTGCAGTCCATGCTCGTGAGGCTCACGGGAGCACCGGTTTGCGCTCCCGACGAAGTACTCGCAGCGTCAATGCAGTCGTGCCAGGAGGATCTTTGCTTTCCGCCTTCGTGTCGGCCCTCAGGACTCCTGACCTGAGACGGAAGATCCTCTTCACGCTCGGTCTGGTCGCCCTGTATCGCTTCGGTGCCACGCTGCCGTCGCCGGGCGTCGACTACGCCAATGTCCGAGCATGCATCGACCAGGTCTCCGGTGGAGACTCGGCGGGCATCTACTCGTTGATCAACCTGTTCTCCGGTGGAGCGCTCCTTCAGCTCTCGGTGTTCGCGATCGGCATCATGCCGTACATCACCGCCAGCATCATCGTGCAGCTGCTCACCGTCGTCATCCCGAAGTTCGAGGAACTCCGTAAGGAGGGCCAGTCCGGGCAGGCCAAGATGACGCAGTACACGCGTTATCTGTCGATCGCCTTGGCCATCCTGCAGGCGACCGGCCTGGTGGCACTCGCTTCGCGCGGCCAGCTGCTTCAGGGCTGCCAGCAGGACATCATCGCCGACCAGTCCATCTTCGGCCTCGTCATCATCGTGCTCGTCATGACCGCCGGTGCAGCCGTCGTCATGTGGTTCGGTGAGGTCATCACCGAGCGCGGCGTCGGCAACGGCATGTCGCTGCTCATCTTCGCCGGAATCGCCTCGCGTATCCCGTCCGAGGGCAACTCGATCCTCGAGAGCCGCGGCGGATTGGTGTTCGGTTTCGTCTGTTTCGCAGCGTTCCTGATCATCACCGGCGTGGTCTTCGTCGAGCAGGGTCAGCGCCGAATTCCCGTCCAGTACGCCAAGCGCATGGTCGGTCGGAAGATGTACGGCGGCTCGTCCACGTACCTTCCGCTCAAGGTCAACCAGGCCGGCGTCATCCCGGTGATCTTCGCGTCCTCGCTGCTGTACCTGCCGAACCTCATCGCCCAGCTCACCTCGGCGAGCACCGCGGTCGACCCGAGTTGGTGGCAGCGCATCATCAACGAGTACCTGGTGAACCCCGCAAACCCGGTGTACATCGCGATCTTCTTCGGTCTGATCGTCTTCTTTACGTACTTCTACGTGGCGATCACGTTCAACCCCGAAGAGCGCGCCGACGAAATGAAGAAGTTCGGCGGGTTCATCCCGGGCATCCGTCCGGGCAAGCCGACCGCCGACTATCTGAACTACGTCCTCAGTCGCATCACGTTGCCGGGTGCGGTCTACCTGGGCACCATTGCCGTGCTCCCGAACCTGTTCCTCGACATCGGAAGTTCGGGTGGAGGACAGAACCTGCCGTTCGGCGGCACCGCCGTTCTGATCATGGTCAGCGTGGGCTTGGATACCGTGAAGCAAATCGAAAGCCAGCTGATGCAGCGTAACTACGAAGGGTTCCTCAAGTGAGACTTGTTCTGCTCGGTCCCCCCGGTGCCGGCAAAGGCACCCAGGCCGTCCTCCTGTCCGAGAAGCTGGGCGTTCCGCACATCTCCACCGGCGACCTGTTTCGCGCGAACATCGGTGAGAAGGCGGCGCTCGGACTCGAAGCGAAGAAGTACCTCGATGCAGGCGACCTTGTTCCCAGTGAGCTGACCATCGACATGGTCCGCAGTCGCCTCGCCGAGCCCGACGCGGTGAACGGCTTCCTGCTCGACGGCTTCCCGCGTTCGGTGGGTCAGGCCGAGGCGCTGGTCGGTATCCTGGCGGATCTGAACGCCGAGCTCGACGCAGTACTCTCCTTCGCCGTCGACGAGGACGTCGTCGTCGAACGCATGCTCTCGCGTGGACGCGAGGACGACAAGGAAGACGTCATCCGGAACCGACTCAAGGTGTACCGGGACGAGACCGCGCCGCTGCTCGACTACTACGAGGGTCAACTCGTGACGGTCGACGCGATCGGTGAGGTGGACGAGGTCAACGCTCGCGCGCTGAAGTCCATCGAGGACCACGGCAAGTAATGGCGTTCGGCCGTAAACGCAAGGTCGTGCCGTTCCGCAGCGCAGGCGAACTCGACGCCATGGCTGCGGCCGGCGCGGTCGTCGGCGCTGCTCTGGTTGCCGTTCGGGCAGCGGCGGTACCCGGTGTCTCGACTCTCGAGCTGGACCGAGTGGCCGAGGCGGTCATTCGCGACGCCGGCGCTGTGCCGTCGTTCCTCGGGTATCACGGCTTCACCGGCAGCATCTGCTCGTCGGTGAACGACCGTGTGGTGCACGGCATTCCGTCGGCGGATGAGCTGCTGGTCGCAGGCGACCTGGTGTCCATCGACTGTGGGGCAGTTCTCGACGGTTGGCACGGAGACTCTGCGTGGACGTTCGGTGTCGGCGACATCATCGAGGCCGATGCGATGCTGAGCGAGGCGACGCGGCTGTCGATGGAAGCCGGTATCGCCGCGATGCTTCCCGGCAACCGGCTCACGGACGTCTCGCACGCCATCGAATCCGGAACCCACGCGGCCGAGCAGGCACACAGCCGCAAGTACGGAATCGTCGACGGGTACGGCGGTCATGGCATCGGCCGTGAAATGCACATGGACCCGTTCCTCGCGAACGAGGGTGCGCCCGGCAAGGGGCCGGAGTTGGTGGTCGGATCCACCCTCGCGATCGAGCCCATGCTGACCCTCGGAACGTACGACACCGACATTCTCGACGACGGGTGGACGGTCGTGACCACCGACGGATCCCGATCCGCGCACTGGGAACACACCGTTGCCGTCACCGAGGACGGGCCGCGCATTCTGACCCTGCGACCCAGTTAGGGTCGGGTCCGGTCAGGGTCACCAGGCCAACGAGCCGTAGCGCCGCCCGCCACGGAGCAGGCCGAGGTGCGCAGCCACCAGACGTAGCCAGAGTCGAGTGGGCATCCTGGTCACGGCAGTCGGAAGCAGAGGGTTCCGTACGCCCAGCATCAGCAGGGCGACGGAGATCGAGCGGGCCCGGAACGGCGGGCAGCCGTGGACTCGGTAGAGGCCGCGCACGTGAGCCGATCCGTATCCCAGAGCTCCCGCTTGTTTCCAGTTCTCCCGGTGGCCGGTGCGCAGTCGGTACGAGACCAGTGGTTCGGCGATGAAGTGCAACCGACGGCCCGCGTGCTGTGCGCGCCACGAGAATTCCATGTCCTCGCTGGCGTGTACATATTCGAGCATGCCGCCGAGCTGACGGTAGGTCGATCTGCGGCACGCCATGCTGGCACCGATGACGAACGGCAGGAATGTCGACTTTCCCTGATCCGTGGGCGGTGCGAAAGGCGTCGATGCTCGCGTGGCAACGGAGTTCAGTGTCTCCGTCTCCAGGCCGGTACCCACGAGGTCGTACTCGTCGAGGCCCGCAACGATGCGTCGGAGCCAGCTCGGGTGCACCGCGTCGTCCGCGTCGCAGAATGCAAGCAATTCGCTGCGGGCGGCGTCTGCACCCCGGTTGCGTGCGAACGATGCCCCCGGGGTTCCCGCAGCATCGACGTATCTCAGGTCCAGAGCGCCACGAAGGTGATGGCTGTCGATGTGTTCGCGAAGGCCGTCGGTCGAGCCGTTGTCGCTGATGATCACCGTGAACGGATGCTCGTAGTCCTGTCGAGCGAGAGCTCGCAGTTGATCGTCGAGAACGTCCTTGGCGTTGTGAATTGGGATGATGACGGATACGACCGGGTCTCCGGCGCGCGTGTCTGATCTCAAGAGGGGTGCCTCGTAGTCGTCTTCGCGGACACGGCCGCCGCTGCGAACGCAGTCGGTACGGCCAGTGGTTGTGCGGCTGTGATGCAGCCCGGCGGAACGTTAGCTCAGGAAATCGAACTGGGGCAAACGTTGACCTGGAGTATGGACACTGGACGCATTTGGCCAGACGTGCATTACCCGGTAGCATGGATCGACGGTGCGCCCTGCGTACCGGATGTTCGCGTGCCCTGGTGGGCTGCGAACCGTTCCGGCGATACGTCGACCCGTTGATTCGGGTCGGTCAGTGGGCATCACGGTAACGGAAACAGATGCAATCAACCAGGTGTGAGAGCCAGGATCGCGGAGGATATGGCCAAGAAAGACGGTGCTATCGAGGTAGAGGGCCGAGTTGTCGAACCGCTGCCCAATGCGATGTTTCGCATTGAGCTCGAAAACGGCCACAAGGTACTCGCTCACATCAGCGGAAAGATGCGTCAGCACTACATCCGCATCCTTCCCGAGGATCGCGTCGTGGTGGAGCTTTCGCCCTACGACCTCACGCGTGGACGCATCGTTTACCGCTACAAGTAAGAGCTTCCCCGGCCACGTCCGGTCGGGGAGAACCATGCTCGGGGCCACTGCACGCAGCGGGGCCGAGCTACACACAGGAGATCAACGACGTGAAGGTTCAGCCGAGCGTCAAGAAGATCTGCGAAAAGTGCAAGGTGATTCGTCGTAACGGACGCGTCATGGTGATCTGCGACAACCTGCGTCACAAGCAGCGTCAGGGATAACCACCGAGCATTTCGCACGTCGGCTTGGCAACAGCTAGAAGATGACCTCCCAGCACCAACCGCGACACACGCGTCGCGGCAGACCCCCGGCACGGAGGCCGGGGCCCCACTGAGTTAGTTGAAAGACGCTTCACACCCCAGCGGTGAGAAGGACACAGGGGACGGACTGGGAGCAGACCTCCGGACAAGAAAAGGAAATGCCACATGGCACGTCTCGCAGGTGTGGATCTGCCGCGCGAAAAGCGCATGGAGATCGCACTGACTTACATCTACGGCGTCGGCCGTACCCGCTCCAAGGAAATCCTCACAGCGACGGGCGTCAGCCCCGACCTGCGAAGCAAGGATCTCGGCGACGACGATCTGCGCAAGCTCAGCGATTACATCAACGAGTCCCTCAAGGTCGAGGGCGACCTGCGCCGCGAGGTTCAGGCCGACATCCGTCGCAAGATCGAAATCGGCTGCTACCAGGGTCTTCGCCACCGTCGTGGTCTGCCCGTCCGTGGACAGCGCACCAAGACCAATGCGCGTACCC